>DATENM010000097.1 GCA_035275065.1 Blastocatellia bacterium | reverse complement strand
CTCGTAGTGCTCGAGCGTGAAGTCTTCGTACTTGAACGCGAAGAGGTCCTTCACGTTCGGATTGAGCTTCATCATCGGCAGCGCGCGCGGATCGCGGGAGAGCTGCTCGCGGGCCTGCTCGAGGTGGTTCAGATAGAGATGGGCATCGCCCAAGGCGAGGATGAACTCGCCGGGCTTGAGGTCGGTGACCTGCGCGACCATCAAGGTCAGCAGTGAATACGACGCGATGTTGAACGGCACGCCGAGGAAGAGATCGGCGCTCCGCTGGTACATCTGGCAGGAGAGTCGCCCGTTGGCGGCGTAGAACTGGAAGAGCGCGTGGCAGGGGGGGAGCGCCATCTTGTCGACGTCCGCCGGGTTCCAGGCACTGACGAGGTGACGGCGCGAGTCCGGGCGGCTGCGCAGGTTCTGGATCAGCTGCGCGATCTGGTCGATCTCGCGCCCGTCGGGTGTGCGCCAGTGGCGCCATTGATAGCCGTATACCGGACCGAGCTCGCCGCGCTCGTCCGCCCATTCGTCCCAGATGGTGACGCCATGCTGCTGCAGCCAGCTTACGTTGGTCTCGCCGCGCAGGAACCAGAGCAGCTCGTAGATGATCGAGCGCATGTGTAGCTTCTTGGTGGTCACCAGCGGAAAGCCCTGGCGCAGATCAAAGCGCATCTGGTGGCCGAAGACCGAAAGCGTGCCGGTGCCGGTGCGGTCGGTCTTTGGCGTCCCCTGCTCAAGCACATGGCGCATCAGATCAAGGTATGGTTTCATCGCGGATTCCCCGGCGCGTGGAGTCGAAGGGGTATTCTAAGCAACCGGCGTCTGAGCGACAAGACGCAAGCCGAAACCTCTGGCGGTCAAACGGCCCGCGAAAAAAGACGGAGGCCGCAAGCGGCGCGCCTGCGGCCTCCGTTTTTACTTCTGCAAATGTAGCGCAAGGCGGTTAGCTTGCGCCGCGACTCGCGCAAGCTAACCGCCTTGCGCTACAGGGCAAACGCAATCGAAAACTGCTCTAGTACCGCGTCGCCGTGAAGCTCGGCGAGCGCTCGCCGGTCGTCGGGTTGAAGATCGTCACCGTGACCGGCTGGCCGATGGGGAATTTCTTTTTCAAAGGCTTCTTGCCCATCTCATTGGTCAGCCGCGTCAGCGTGCCATTGCCGGTCGCATACGAGCTATCGTACGCGGTGCCGTCAAGGGCTTTGCCGCCGACTTCGATGACCGCCGAGCCGCTCGCGAAGCCGAAGCCGTCAATCGTCAAAGTGGTTTTGGAAAAGCTCACACCGTTCTGCACGATGCGCGGGCTTGTTGTCGGAGCAATGCGATTCGTCAGCGCGTTGTAAGCGTTGACGCGGCCCGAAGCGGCAACCCTCGAAACCAGCGCGTCAGTCGGCTCGGCAGTCGCGATGATGCGCTGCTTGACCTGCGCCGGCGTCAACTGCGGCTCGTTCGAGAGCAGCAGCGCCACGACGCCCGTGACATGCGGTGAAGCCATCGAGGTGCCGCTCAACTGGCGGTACGAGCCATTCGGCGAGAGCGAAGTGTGCGGTGCCGTGCTCCAGATTTCCTCACCGGGCGCGGCAACGGTCGCCCCGGCGTGGCCGTAGTTCGAGAAGTTCGCCAGGTAATCTGAACTGTTAATCGCCGCCACCGAGATGACGTTGTTGAGGCTGGCCGCGAAAGCCGCCGGGTAATCCGGCGATGCGCCATCATTATCTTCGGCGTCGTTGCCCGCCGAGCAGACGAAGACGATGCCGTTGTCGCCGGCCTCTTGAATCTTGTCGCGCAACGCCTGTGACGCGCCCGGCCCGCCCCAGCTCGAGTTGATGACGCGCACGTTGACGCCGTGGTTCTTCTGGTAGATCACATAATCGATGGCGCGGATAGCGTCGGCGGTCGAGCCTGAGCCTTTCGAGCCGCCGAGAAACTTCAGCGGCATGAGCTTGACGTGCCAGGCGACGCCGGTGACGCCGACCTGGTTATTGCCGACCGCGCCGATGGTGCCGGCGACGTGCGTCGCATGCAAATCTTCGTTAGCGTCCACAAACAGGTCGGCGCTCTTATCGCGGAAGTTCCAGCCATGCACGTCGTCGTCGTAACCGTCGCCGTCGTCGTCAAACTTGTTGCCGGCAATCTCGTTGGGATTCGTCCAGATGTTGGCGGCGAGGTCTTCGTGAATGATGTCAACGCCGGTATCGATGATGGCGACCACCAGATCATCGCTGCCGGTGGTGATGTCCCAGGCGCGCGTCGCGCCGATGTCGGCGGGCGTCGCGCCGGCGCTCTGCGCCGAGAATGAATTCATCAACCCCCACTCGTCGCCGAAGCGCGGGTCGTTGGGCTGCGTCGCGTCGGTCGCGTAGAGGTAGTTCGGCTCGGCGTATTCGACGCGCGGATCGGCCTTAGCCGCGGCGACCGCCTGCTCGACCGAAAGCTGCCCGTTGAGGTGGATCAGGTTGATGCCGCGCTGACGCTTGCTTAATCGCTCGGCCTGAGCGCCCGGCGCGCGGAAAATGAATTCGGGAATATCTTGCTCGGCCAGGCCGGCAGCCTCTGCCTTGAGCTTGACGATGATTTCGCCCTCGGCGTAAGCGGCTGAACGCGGGTTGCGGGCCTGCGAGTAGGCGACCTTGTGGGGGACGACGATAAACGACGCCATAACCAGAGACAGACAAGCGACAGCGAGCTTCTTCATTGACTACCTCGACACCTCTTCACAGCTTCATGGCGGCAGGGCTGGACTGCTGCGTTGTATGCCGGCAACGCGCCGGGGCGGCTGCCGGGGAGCTATTGAAGTAAAATTGGGAGACGCCCAATATTATAAAGTCGCTCGGCGCGCCGGCGCAATCATCGCAACAAAATCACAGCAATTGGCCGCGGGCCGCGGGCGGTCTGCTATACTTGGCCGAATATTTGCAAATCAACCGGGAGATGGACAGAAGGATGAGCGTGAAAAAGATCACTGATAGGCTGGCGCGGGTCATGCTGCTGCTGGCGCTTGCGGCCTCTACGCTGAGCGCGCCGCCTGCGCCGCCGTTTCGGATGACCATTGAGGTGCGCGCGGCGCTCAATCGCATCTCCGCCGACTCGTTGCGCGGCCACCTGTCGTTCATCGCCTCGGACGCTCTGGAAGGGCGAGGCACGCCGTCGCGCGGGCTCGACATGGCCGCCGAATACATCGCCGCGCAGTTCCGCGGCGCCGGCCTTGAGCCTGCCGGCGATGACGGCTACTTTCAAACCGCCAGCGTCGCGCCGCGCGGCTCGGATAAGCCCGTGCGCGTCCGCAACGTCGTCGGCGTGCTGCGCGGCAGTGACCCGGCGCTGAAAGATACCTACGTGCTGGTGACGGCGCATTACGACCACCTCGGCATCAAGCCGGGCGAAGGCGATACGATCTACAACGGCGCGAACGACGACGGCAGCGGCACGGTGTCCGTCATCGAAGTGGCGTCGGCGCTTGCCTCGATGAAACAGCGCCCGCGTCGCAGCATCGTCTTTATGACCTTCTTTGGCGAGGAGCGCGGCCTGCTCGGCTCGCGTTACTATGGGCAGCATCCTCTCTTCCCGCTCGACCGCACGGTTGCCGACATCAATCTCGAACAGGTCGGGCGCACAGACAGCAACGAAGGGCCGCAGGTGAACAACGCTTCGATGACCGGCTTCGACTTTTCCGAAGTCGGCCAGGTCTTCAAAGCCGCCGGTCTGCTCACAGGCATCAACGTTTATAAGCACCCGCGCAACAGCGACGCCTTCTTCAGTCGCAGCGACAACCAGGCGCTCGCCGATCAGGGCGTGCCGGCGCACACGCTCTGCGTCGCCTACGTCTATCCCGACTATCACGGCGTCGGCGATACCTGGGAGAAAGTTAACTATCAGAACATGGCAAAGGTAGACCGCTGTGTGGCGCTCGCCGTGTTGATGATGGCCAACAACGCGCAATCGCCGCACTGGAACGCCGATAATCCGAAGGCCGCGCGCTACCTTCAAGCATGGAAAACGCTTCACGAAAAACCAGCGGCGCAGCATCAGTAATCGCGCTGCCGTCGGGAAGCAAAGCGCGCGGCGCGAAGCGAGAACAGAACGAATCATGGATGCGGAAGAGGCAAAATATACGCGCGTCGAATACGAGCGGCGATTCCTGGTTGCGCCGCGGGCGGACTGGCAAAGCGCCGTCGAGTCATACTCGAAGACCTTCGAGGACAACTATCTTCGACAAACAAGGCTGCGGCTGCGCGTCCTGACCGATTCGGACAGCGACCGGCGCGTGATCAAGCTGACGAAGAAAGCCGAATCGCCCTCGCCCTACTTCCAGACGATCAGCCGCATTCTGCTGTCGCCGGGCGAGTATGCTCTCTTCGAGGGGCTTGCAGGCGACCGGCTGACGAAGACGCGTTATTACCACAACGCCGGCGGGCGCGTCTTTTCGATTGACGTGTTCGCAGGTGAGCTTGCCGGCCTGGTGCTATGCGAAGTCGAGGCCGACACGCTCGACGAATTGATGGCGGTCGAGCCGCCCGCCTACGCGCCGGTGGAAGTCACCGAAGACGCTTTCTTCACCGGCGGCAATCTCTGTCGCATCACCCGCGCCGAGCTGCTCGGCAAGCTCGCAGCGTTTGGCGGTTATAATCATTAGTGGCGGACGTGAGTATTAAAACTGAAATGGCAATGATAAATGGGCTTTATTTGGGTATACCTGTTCGAAGTGTGGCGAACCCTCCGGCGGCTAGGCGGGCTCGGCTTGATCCTGATGGGGGTGGTTGATAGCTCGGTGATCCCGACGCCGGGCGGGCTCGACGCGCTGACCATCGTGCTGACGGCGCACGAGCGCGACGAGTGGATCTATTACGCGGTGATGGCGACCATCGGCTCGGTGCTCGGCGGTTATATTACCTACCGCCTGGGGCGCAAGGGCGGCGAGCAGGCGCTGGCGAAGCGGCTCTCGAAAGAGAAGATGGAAAAGGTGCATCGCGCCTTCGAGCGCTGGGGCTTTGCGACGGTCTTTGTGCCGGCGCTGTTGCCGCCGCCTGCGCCGCTCGGCCCGTTTTTGCTCGGCGCCGGGGCGATGAATTATCCGCTGCCGAAATTTCTCGCGTCACTGATTGCGGCGCGAGCCGTGCGCTTCACGCTGGTCGCCTATCTCGCTTCCGTCTTCGGCCAGCGTGTCTTCCGCTTCCTGATGCGCCATTACACGGTGATGTTGTGGTCGCTGATTGCGCTCGGTGTGCTGGCCGGCATCGCGGTGACGATTTATATCGTGCGCCGCCGGCGGCAGCCTGCGCCTGAAAAGCTGAGCGAAGACCGGGCCGCTTGAGATTACCGGTTAACCCTGTGTGCGCCATCTGACGTTCACTTGCTTTCAAGCTCCAGCGCGATGACGGTGTCGAACTCGTCGGCGGCGCTCTGCGGAATCGCGCGGATCAAGACGCCGCCTTCTACCTGAGTCACCGGCGCAATGCTGCCGTCCTTGAGAAACTTTGCCGACGTGACGCGCGCCGGTAGCGGCAGCCACAGCGCGTCAGCACTGTTCCAGTCGAGCACGTGAACATAGACGCGGTTGGCTTTCTGCGTCGTCACGCCCCAGAGGCGCGGGCTGACCGGGCCGCCGCGCGTGCCATAGATGCTGTCGCCATAGCGGGCCAGCCACTGGCCCATCTCGCGCAGCCGTGTGACGAACTCCGGTTGAATCTTGCCGTTCGGCATCGGCCCGACGTTCAACAGAAAGTTTGCGTTATTGCCGGCGGCGCGCACCAGGTAGCGGATCAGGTCGCGCGTGCTCTTGTACTTTCGGTCGTTGATGTTGAAGCCCCACGAATCGTTCATGGTCTCGCAGGTTTCAAGCGGCAACTGGCCGACCTCTTGCTCTTGATTAAAGCCGGTCGTCTTCTGGCCCGGCAGGTCTTTTTCGAACATCTGAAAATCTTCGCCGGGATTGGGCCGCCGGTGATGGTTGCTGCCGACGAGCGCCGCCGGCTGCAAACGGTGAATCAGCGCGTAGGTTTCGTCCAGCCGCCAGTTCGCCTCGGGGCGATCCCACCAGCCATCGAACCAGATGCCGCCGACCTCGCCATAGTTCGTCAATAGCTCGCTGAGCTGCGCATTCATGTAATCAATGTATTTCGAGAAGTCGCCCGCGTTCGGTCGCCCGGCGTCGCGGCCCGTGCCGCCGCGCGGATAATAATCCGGGTGATGCCAGTCGAGCTGCGAATGATAAAAGAAGATCTTCAAGCCCTGGCGGTGGCACTCGTCGGCCAGCATTTTCAAAACGTCTTTCTTGTACGCCGTGCGGTCCACGATGTCGTAGTCGGAAACCTTCGAGTCGAACATCGCGAAGCCGTCGTGGTGCTTGCTGGTAATGGTGATGTATTTCATGCCGGCGGCCTTGGCGATGCTGACCCACTCAGCCGGATCAAAGTCTATGGGATTAAAAGCGCGCGGCAGCTTCTCGTAATCGTGGATGGGAATCTTGCGGTTGTTCATCACCCACTCGCCGTCGCCCAGCACGCTGTAGACGCCCCAGTGAATGAACAGCCCGAACTTGGCATCCTGAAACCAGCGGCGCGCTTCAAGGTTCTGAGGCGCGGGCTGATAACCGGCCTGCGCCGTCGTGCGCGCCGGCAGTAGGCTGAGTGACACGAGCAATAATGAAAGCAGTACGGGGACAAAGATTCTTTTGTATGGCATCGCTCACCTGAACACAGAAAAGAGGAAAAAAACACAGAGACACGGAGGCATGGAGACACAGAGAAAACTCCGTGCTGCCTCCGTGTCTCTGTGTCTCTGTGTTTTTCCTTTCATTCTATGATTTCGGATATTCCCACGGCGCGCGGTATGGTCGCGCAAGCAACCGGTTGGCTTCCGCATCATCCAGAATCGTCTCTTTGTCGCCGTCCCAATGGACGCTGCGACCGAGCTTGTAAGAGAGCATCCCAAGCAGCGCCATGTTGGTCGAGCGGTGGCCGGTCTCGATGTCGCAGACGGGTCGCCGCTTCAGCCGGATGCTCTCAAGGAAGTCTGCCCAAAGCTCGCGGATGTTCTGCTCATCCGGCTGATTCAGCCGCGGCGCTTCGTGCTGCACAGGCTTGTTCTTGTCCGCCGGGTAGAAGGTCCAGCCGTCGAGCCAGCCCATGTGAAACGTGCCTTCGGTGCCGTAAAAGTAACAGCCGATATTCGTCTTCTCAGCTTCGTTCGCGGCATACAGGCGATGCTCCCAGGTGGCGGTGAACGATTCGAACTCGAAGGTAGCGACCTGCGTGTCTGGCGCGTCGGTGTTGTCGCGCCGGATGAAGCGCCCGCCGGTCGAATGGACTTTGCGCGGGTACTTCTCTTCCGTCCACCAGAGAATCTGATCCAGCCAGTGAATGCCCCAGTCGCCGAGCTGGCCGTTGGCATAATCGAGGTACTGGCGAAAGCCCTTCGGGTGAATCGTCTTGTTGAACGGGCGCAGCGGCGCCGGGCCGCACCACATATTCCAATCCAGGCCGGCGGGCGGCTCGGTGTCGGTAACGCGCTCGCCCGGCCCGCCGCCGTAATGCACAAAGGCGCGCACCATGCCGATATGGCCTGCCTTGCCGGATTTCAAAAACTCCATCCCTGATACGTTGTGCGGCGAAACGCGGCGGTGCGTGCCGACCTGCACGATGCGCCCGGTATCGCGCGCCGCCCGGACCATCGCGCGGCCTTCGCGGATCGTGTGACCGATGGGCTTTTCGACGTAGACGTGCGCGCCGGCGCGCACCGCCGCGATAGTGATGAGCGGGTGCCAGTGGTCGGGCGTGGCGACGATGACGATTTCAGGCTTTTCCGCGGCGAGCAGCTCTCGGTAATCTCGATAACGCTTGGGCCGCCCGCCCGCGAGCCGCTCGACTTCTTCGGCGGCAGGGTTGAGCTGATTCTGATCCACGTCACAGAGCGCGACGACGCGCGACGCGCCGGCGCGCATGGCTTCGCGCAGAATGTTCATGCCCCACCAGCCGCTGCCGATGAGCGCCGTGCGGTACTTCGCCGTTTCGGCGCGGCGCAGCGGCTTGATCGAAAACGCCAGCCCGGCAGCGACCGATGATTGAAGAAAGCCTCTGCGACTCAAGCTCATGATGAAAAGTGGCGCAAGCGGTTAGCTGGCGCGAGCCGATCAAGCTCATGATGAGATGTAGCGCCAGCTAACCGCTTGCGCCACTTTCGGCGTAGCCGTCCGGGTGCGCTTGCCGCCAGCGCCATGCGCTGCCGATGATGTCTGCGAGATCAGGGTGAGCCGGCTGCCAGCCGAGCACATCGCGGGCGCGGTCAGCCTTGGCGATCAAGTGCGCCGGGTCGCCGGCGCGGCGCGGCTCGATGTGCATATTGATTTCGCGGCCGGTGACCTGTCGCGCCGCTTCGATGACTTCGAGCACCGAATAGCCTGTGCCGTTGCCGAGGTTGATGAACTCGGACTGTCCGCCGCCGCGCAGGTGTTTCAACGCCAGCAGGTGCGCCGTCCCCAGGTCGGTGACGTGAATGTAATCGCGCACCGCCGTGCCATCAGGCGTAGGGTAATCGCCGCCGAAGACGGGAACCTGTGGCCGCTTGCCTTCTGCCACTTCCAGCACGATGGGGATCAAGTGGGTTTCCGGCTGGTGCGTTTCGCCGAGCGTTTCGGTCGCGCCGGCGGCGTTAAAATAGCGCAGCGCGACGAACTTCATGCCGTAGGCGCGGTCATAGCTTTCAAGCACGCGCTCAAGGACGAACTTCGACCAGCCATAAGGGTTGACCGGGCGTTGCGGGTGCTGCTCGTCTAAGGGCATGTACTGCGGCTCGCCGTAGGTGGCGCAGGTCGAAGAGAAGATGAACTGTCGCGTGCCGGCTTCTCGGAGCGCGCCGAGCAACTCGATACCCTGGCCGACGTTGTTTTCAAAATAGCGCGCCGGATGCTCGACCGATTCGCCGACATAAGCCAGGGCTGCGAAATGAACGCAGGCTTCGATTGGGTGCGCTTCGGTGATCTGTTTAATCAGCGCGCGGTTGCCGAGACTGCCTTCATAAAACACGGCGTCGGCGGGCACCGCCCGGCGATAACCGCGCGACAGGTTGTCGAGGATGATGACCTGCTCGCCCTGCGCCCGCAGCAACTCGACCGTGACGCTGCCGATATACCCCGCGCCGCCCGTGACCAGAACTGCCATGTGATGCTAACCCTCTTGAAGGTGATGAATGATGAGCGGGAAGTGACGAGTGAGAAGAAGGCGCATTGAATGCCGCGCACGCTTCACCCATCACTCATTACTCATCACTGTTTCAATGCGCTGGCGGGCGGCGTTCGCGCTCTTCGCCGGTCTCGTGCTCAATCTCTTCGATCAAGCGGCCCTCGGCGCTCTGTTCCGCCGAGCGCATCGCCGAGGTGCCGCGCCGTCCGAAGATGTACATCGCCACGCCGAAGATCAGCATGACGACGCCCCAGATGAGATTGATGTTGACGCCGAGCGAGAAACGGTCATAAATCGCTTTGTCGCTGACCAGCCCGTAAAAGATCAGCAGCGCCCCAATAATTGAAAACATCACGCCGATTGGCAGCCGTATATCGAGTCCCATCTTTATCGCTCCTTATCGGAAGATGATGTTCAGCACGACGACCATCAGCAGCACGAAGATGCCGAGGTTGAGCGGCCGCGCATAAAACGGCAGGTGATGCTCTTTCGGTTTTTCCGTGAGCGAATAGACCAGCCCGACCAGTTCTTCATCCTTGCGCGGTCGGGTCAGCATGCTGACGATGATGGTCACCAGAAAGCAGGTCGTCCATGCATAGATGGCCGTCCAGAAGTTCTGCGCCATCTCGCTCGGATACTCGTGGATCATGCCGAGCCAGCCGCCTTTGATTCCAACCTCCGCGCCCCTGGGCAAGGTCAGGCCATGATGGATCGCCGCCGCAATCGTGCCTGACAGCAGCCCGGTGAACGCGCCGTGGCCGGTCGCGCGCTTCCAGAACATGCCGAGCAGGAAGGTCGCAAACAACGGCGCATTAACGAAGGCGAAGACCAACTGAAGCATGTCCATGATGTTGTTGAACTTCACCGCGACGTACGCGGCCGCCACCGAAATGGCGATGCCGAACACGGTCGTCATGCGGCCCATCCACAGGTAATGCTCGTCGCTTGCGCCGCGCTTGATGTATGACTGGTAGATGTCGTACGTCCACACCGTATTGAAGGCCGTGACGTTGCCGGCCATGCCTGACATGAAACTCGCCAGCAGTGCCGTCAGCCCGAGTCCGAGAATGCCGGTCGGAAAGTAATGCAGCAACATCTGCGGAATGGCGAGGTCGTAATCGAGTTCCGGCTTGCCGTTCTTGTCAACCTTAGGCTTGCCGGTCTGCTCATCCATCTTGACCGGGATGAGTCCCTTGCCCGCCGGCGCGCCCTCTGGCCCGCGCTCGACGACAGCCTGCGATGAAGTGGGGTTGGCGAGCGGCTGGCGGGTGTCGCTCTGCGAGGTCACGGCGATGGCGATAATGCCGGGCAGGATGACGAGGATCGGGAAGAACATCTTTGGGACGGCGGCGATCAGCGGTGTGCGCCGCGCCGCGTCCATCGATTTTGCGGCCATCGCGCGCTGGACGACCAGAAAGTCCGTGCACCAGTAACCGAACGACAGCACGAAGCCGAGGCCCATCACCATGCCGAACCACTCGACGCCGAGCGGGTTCGTGTCGGGGCTGCCCATGCCTTCCCACGAGTGCGTGAAGGCGACGGGCACTTTCGCTTTTAATCCCTCCCAGCCGCCGACGTTCTTCAATCCCAGGAAGACCAGTGGCAAAAAGCCTGCGACGATCAGGAAGAATTGCAGCACCTCGTTGTAGATCGCGCTCGTCAGTCCACCAAGAAAGATGTAGCCCAGCACGATCAGTGCCGACAGGATGATGCTGACGTCGAAGATGTAAGAGGCGGGAATGCCGAGCCGATTGAACAGCCCGTCGAAGATGTGCAACGTCTGAATCAGCTTGGCCATCGCGTACATCGAGATGCCGGATGAAAAGATAGTCATCACGGCGAACGAGACGGCGTTGAGCGCGCGCGTCTTCTCGTCGAAGCGCAGTTGCAGGTATTCCGGCACCGAGCGCGCCCGCGAGCCATAATAAAACGGCATCATAAAGACGCCGACGAAGACCATCGCCGGGATCGCGCCGACCCAGTAGAAGTGGCTCGTCGCGATGCCATACTTGGCTCCCGATGCGCCCATGCCGATGACTTCCTGGGCGCCGAGATTGGCCGAGATAAAGGCCAGCCCGGCCACCCACGCCGGGATCGAACGGCCCGCGAGAAAGAAGTCCGTGCTCGTCTTCATGTAGCGCTTCAGCATGAAGCCGATGCCGAGCACAAAGACGAAGTAAACCACCATGATGATCCAGTCAATGCTAGTCAAATTCATGCGGCAGACCTCGATTTAAGATTTGCAGACGGCTCAGGTGAATTGGCGCTTAAGGCGCACTCTCCGACGAGAGCGTGCCTAGAATTAAACGTGCGCAAGGTTGATGCAAGCGAAGTCACAGACGACAGCGATATGCTTATACTGTCTGGCTACGCCGCTTGTCAAACGATTCGCCCCGCCGATCACAGGCCGCGTCTTGCGAGGCCGATGTTCGCTTCGGTTTCTTGATAAGCGACCGCGCCGCGATAGCCGACGAAGCGTTCCGTCATCTCGTCGAGCCACGCCGGCCCGAGCACCAGCAAAGCAGTTGATAAGACTTCGCAGGTCGAAGCCGACTGGCCGGCGACCGCCGCGGCCAGCGCCCGGCTGACCGGATAACCGGTGCGCGGATCGATGACGTGGCCATAAGTCTGCCCGTCCGCCGTAAACATTTTGCCGTGCGTCGCTGAAACCGACAGCGCTTCGCTTACGAGATCGAGGGTGATGAACTGGTCGGCGATTTTGAACGGCTCGCTCAGTTGAATGCGCCAGCTCGCTTGATCGGGCGGTGTGCCGATGACCGCTGCCGAGCTTGTGCCGCCGTGCAGCAGGGCGCTCGCGACGCCGTTTTCTTTCAGCGAATCGCTGGCGCGCTCGATGGCGTAGCCCTTGCCGTAAGCGCCGAGGTCGAGCCGCACGCCGGTTTGTTTGAAGTGGACGGTGAAGGCTTCCGGGTCAAGCTCGACCTGATGCATGCCTGTCAGCCGGCGCGCCGCTTCAAGCTCATCCGTGGAAGGCACTGCGCCGCTCTCGCCTGCGAAGCGCCAGGCGCGCATCAGCGGGCCGATGGTGATGTCGAACGCCCCATCGGTGGCGCGGCTGAAGGCGGCGCAGTGTTTGAGCAGATGAAACAGGCGCGGCTCGACGCGCACCGCCTCAAGGTCGGCTTTGTGATTGATCCAACTGATCTCGCTGTCGGTCAGGTAACAGCTCAACTGCGCTTCGAGCCGTTCGATCTCTGAGAGCGCCTCTTCGCCGGCAGCCCGCAACCGCACCTCGTCCGCGCCGTAGAGCAGAAGCTCGAAGCGCGTCGCCATGGCGTGCGTCGAAAGCGTGACCATTGCCGGGGTGTTCATTGCGGGTTTCAGCGTAGAGGGAACACTGACTGGAAGACGATTAATCGAAAATATCTTTCACGGCGATCTTGAATCCTGGAACCACATCATCAAGATCGAGTATCGCATCATCGCCGAGGATGACGATGTCGTTTAACGAACGGAAGACCATCACCGTGCGCTTGCGCGAGTTGAGCGCCAGCACCATCCGCGCCCCTGCCGCGAGCCAGTCCATCGCTTTCTCTTCGACTTCGGTGTAGGTGTCTCCGGGCGAAACGACTTCAACCGCAAGATCGGGAGCGCCGGGAAAGAAGCCAGACGCGCTCTTTACCGCCTCGAGCCGCTCGCGGCTGACGAAGGCAACGTCAGGGGCGCGCACCGTGTCCGGGTCGGTCGCAAGCCGAAAGCCAGTCTCGGCGGCATAGACCACGCCAAGATTGTTTGTTTCAACGTACTGCGCCAGCCGCCAGGTAAATCTGACAGCCACTCGTCCATGTTCGTGTCCGGCAGGGGCCATCTTTCTCAGCTCTCCTTCCACCAGCTCATAACGAAACCCATCGTCGGGCATCCTGAGCAGCTCGTCGGCGGTCATCAATTGTTCGGTCGTACTCATAAGAACACCTCGCCGCCGATTTTATCACAGGTGGCTCGAATCACTGCGGACTTCATGCAACGGGACCGACCCGAAAACGAAACGAGGCAGCCCGCGCGGGCTGCCTCTGGATGTGGCGCAAGGCGGTTAGCTTGCGCAGTGGCTCGCGCAAGCTAATCGCCTTGCGCCACCATAGCGGCTCTAGCTGCTCATCTTCATGCGGTTGGCGTCGAATTGCATGGACTTGCCTTTGCGATACGACGCTTCGGCCATCGAAACGATGGTCTGCACGCGCACGCCCAGCTCGATGTCGCAGTTCGGCGCGACATTGTTGCGCAGCGATTGTAAGAAGTTCTTCTGGTGCTTGGCGTGGGTTTCGCCCGAATCCGGCGGCGTCTCGTCCTTGGCTTCGATCTCTTCGGCGTAGGGGCGCTCCGGCACCAGCTCGACCTTGGTGCCGCCGCACAGCAGGTTCGCCTTCTGGCCGCGAATCACGTCTTCGACGCCGCGCTCGTTTACCGTCGAGCCGGCCAGGAAGATCATCGCGCCCGAAGGGAATACGACCGTCATCATGGTGGTGTCAGCGACGTCACGCGGCTCGCCATTGCCGGTGTCTGTGTCGCAGAGGATGCCGCCGATGCAGTTGACCGTCTTCGGGAACTCAAGCAGGTTCATCGCCAGCATGAGCGGATGCAGGCGGTGCGGCCAGAGGTCGCCGATGATGCCGTTGCCATAATCCCAGAACTTGCGCCAGCGGTAGAAACGCTCGGCGCTGAACGGGCGCTTCGGCGCTTTGCCCAGCCACTGCTTCCAGTCGATATTCTGCTCGGTGGCCTCGGGCTCGATCTTGTAATTCCATTCGCCCTTCGGGTTGTTGCGGCAATAACTGCCCTGCGCCCAGAGCAGACGGCCCAGGCGGTTGGCTTTAGTGATCTCGCGCGCCTTGTGCCACTTCGGGTCCGAGCAGCCGTGCGAGCCGACCTGCACCCAGCGCTTGGTCTTGATCGCCACCTCGCGCAGCTTGAACGCTTCTTCGAGCGTGTGGGTCATCGGCTTTTCGATGTAGATGTGCTTGCCCGCTTCCATCGCCTCCATGCCGATCTGCGCGTGCCAGTGGTCGGGCGTGGCGATGACCACCACATCAATCTCTTTGTTCTCTAAAAGCTTTCGGTAGTCTTTGTAGACCTGCGCGTCCGACAGCTTGGCGGTCTCTTGCGCTTTGCGGCGGCGCTTGTCGAAGACGTCGCAGACGCCGAGGATGGCAACGTCTTCTTCTTTCTTCTCCACCCAGGTGTTGATGATGTTGAGGTGGCCGCTGCCCATGCCGCCGACGCCGATAAAGCCATAGTTGACGCGGCCATTGGCGCCGATGATGCGCGCCGAAGTGGGAAGCGACGGCGTGGCGGCCTGCGCCGGCGGCGCTTCGCTGCCGATCAATGACGCGGCGACCAGCCCGGCGGTCGTCACGCCTGTGGTCTTGATGAAATCGCGCCGGGTCAGATCATTCTCTTTCTGCTTTTTGCTCATAACTGCGCTCCTCCTGAAAGTGTCTATTTGAGTTCAAACCATGATTTGTCAAAAGCGATGCGCGAGCCGGTAATCGCCGCCTCGTTGGCTTTGATCGTGGCGACCGTCGCCACGTAGCCGTCGAGCGCGCTTGCCGGGGTTGCCGCGTCTGTGCGAATGGCGCGGGCGAAATCGTCGAGCGCCAGGTAAAGCGGCGTCTGCGTCGGCTCTACGGGGCCGTCTTTGCCGGGCTCTTTGCCGGCCTCGATGATCTTTGTCGCATCGGCGACCATCGCAATGCCGGTCTCGTTGTGGACTTCTTCCTTGCGGGCATAAACCTCCCAGCCCAGCAGCGGCGAATCGGCTTCCTTAATCAGCCAGCTCCGCTTCTCGCGCATCATCAGGCTGCTGTTGCTGCCTTGAAAGACGGTGAAGGATTCGCTGAACGAGCTGACCAGCGTCGATGAGAAGACCATGCGCACATTGTTCGGATATTCGATGACCGCCTGCACGGTGTCGGGGACATCGCGCCCGTCTTTCCAACTGACCAGCGCGCTATAGCCCGAAGCCGCCACCGGCTGCGACTTCAGATACCAGTTCACCAGATCGAGATGATGAATGCCGATCTCGCCGATCAAGCCCGCCGAGGTGGCTTTCGACAGCCGCCAGTTCAAGTCACGCTCGCGTTCGGGCGATGCCGCCATGCGCCGCCAGCTCTGCTTCTTGTTCCACTGCGCCGTGACCTGCGCGGGGGTGCCGAGCACGCCGGTCTTGACGAACTTCAGCACGTGCCGGTAGAGCGAATTCGAGCGGCCTTGAAGCCCCGACTGAAACTTGAGCTTTGGCGCGGCTTGCGCCGCCACGGCAATGGCCCGCGCGTCTTCGACCGTGGTGGCGAGCGGCGCTTCGCAATAGACGTGCTTGCCGGCCTGGATCGCGGCCAGGGCGATCTCTTTGTGTGACGGCGTCGGCGTCGCAATGATCACCGCTTCGACATCGGGCGACTCGATCAGCTTGCGATAATCGGCGAAGGTGGCGGCCTTCGGGGCGATCTCTTTGCCTTTGGTGAGCGCCTGCTCATAGGTGTCGGAGAGAGCGGTGACCTGCGCGGCCTGCGAGCGCGCCAGCGTCGCAAGAATCTCTTTGCCCCACTGGCCGAGGCCGATGACGCCGTACTTCACCGGCGGCCCGACCGGCTTTTCATCTTGCCGGAACGCGCCTTTGATAATCTCTTCTTCGCTGAAGACGACCAGCAAAGATGCCGCCGCGGTCTTCAGAAAATCGCGCCGGCTGGGTGTGTCGTTGCTCATTGCTTACTCCCCCGGCCAACCGAATGGCCCGGCTAGAAAAACGATTTAGCAGAAGATGGCCGGTGACCCCGCAACCTTCTTTTATAAACAGGTGCGAATGCCGGCGGCGGTGACTGCGCGCACCACGGGCGGTGGCGGCGGTCACGCGGCCTAGACATCGCACAGCGCGATGGCTTCGGCGAGCGATTTCAGCGGCTCGCGCGTCGGCACGAACTCGTGGGCGATGTAGCCGGTGTAGCCGGTCTCGACAATGGCGCGGCAGACGGTCGCCCAGTTCAATTCTTGCGTGTCGTCAATCTCGTGCCGGCCCGGCACGCCGCCTGTGTGAAAGTGGGCGATGTGCTGATGATTGTCGCGGATCGTGCGGATGACATCACCCTCCATGATCTGCATGTGATAAATGTCATAGAGCAGCTTGACGCGCGGCGAGGCGACCGCCTGAATCACCCGGACGCCGAACGGCGTGTGATCGCCGAGATAGTCTTTGTGATCCACTTTACTGTTCAGCAGCTCGACGCAGATGGTGACGCCGGCGTCTTCGGCCACTTTCTTGATGCGGTTCAGGCCGGCAACACAGTTGTCGAAGGCTTCGGCTTCCGGGATCGAGCCGCGATTGCCGAAGAAGGCGATCAGATTCGGGACATTCATCTTGGCGGCCACCGGCAAGCTCCTGGTCAAGCCGCGAATGATGACTTCGTGATTGGCCTTATCGTTCAAGCCCTTGGGAATCTGCGCGCCTTCTGCCGGGTAGCCCATCGAGCAGATCAGCCCATACGGCTTGACGACCGGCCACTGCTCTTCGTTGAGCAGGTCAATGGCCGTCAGTCCCATGTCGGCGACAATCTTCGCAAACTCCGGCAGTTTATAGTTGCCTTGATAACACCAGTAAGAAACCGATTGTTTAAGGCGGCCCCGCTTAACGATCTTCTCGACGGTGGCAGGGCGGGCGAATTTCGGCAGCACCAGGGCGCCAAACGCGGCGGCGCTCAAGCCAATCATTGCTTCGCGCCGGTTCATCTTCGACATGGGAATCAATCCTCCTGATGAATGCGATATTAGGGCACACGGCTGATGGTGATTTGGTATGTGTGCGGCGCGGCCATCTTGCGGGCGCGCTCGGCCATCTCGTCAATCAACGAGTCGAATGCCGTGACGACATTGGCCGTTGATTTGTACTCGGCGGCGTAAGGCACTTCGATCTGCCGCCAACGCATGAAGAACCAGTCAGCGCGCTTGCGAATGAAATCAGCGAGCGCCTTTGAATCTTCCTGAGCTTTCTTCGACAGTTGATCCAAAGCGATGCCACGCGCCAGATCGTCTGCCGTGAAGCTAACGGCGTCGGCACCATCAACGCTGACTTTATAGGTGCCCGGCACGATGCTGGGAATGCGCAACGTCACCGCGCCGATCTCCGTGATCTGCGGCCACACCGCGCGCAGCTTGTTGCTCGGCAGAGGCTCTGGCCACGGGAGCGGCGCGGTAACGGTATAACTCGATGGCGGGATTTCCGCGCCATTAAACATTGGGCCGCTCGTTTTTTTGATGCCGCTCGCCGGAGCGCCCCAGGCGCGCAGGATTTCCGCCGCCATCACGAGCTGGCCGTCTTCTTGCGGGTGAACGCCGTCGGGCAAAAACGTGTAAGACGGATCATCCTTCTTGGCGCGCATCAACGCATCAACCGTGATGGCGTGCAGGTCAATCACCGGCAACTGTTCGCGCGCGGCGATCTGTTTCGCCGCCTCGCTGTAGCGGTCGAGCACGTCGTTATAGCGCGTCGTGTGCGACCACGGCGTGTTGCGCGTGCCGTCATAAACGGTCGGCGTCATCACGTAGATGCGCGCTTTGGTCTTCGCCTTGATTTCCTGAATGATCGCCGTCAGACCATCAACGTAGACCTTCATTGTCGGCTCGTCGAAATCGTAATAGCGGCCATCGTTCATGCCAAACAGCAAGGTCACCACCGTCGGATGATGGTCAATCACGTCGCGCTTGATGCGCGCCAACCCGCCGACACCGCGACACGGCACGCATTCATTGCGCGTCACCTGGTCGCCGCCCCAGCCGGTGTTGATGAAGGTGATGCGCCGTTCCGGGTAGCGCGTCAACACATAGTGCTCGACGTAGGTCGTATAAAGCCGCTGCTCGGTGATGCTGTCGCCGTAAAAGAGGACGCGGTCGCCATCCTTGAGCGCGAAATCGGGCTCTTGTTTTTGATCTGAAACGGTCGGGCGCGAGGCCGCCAGCGCCGCGCCGTTCAGGCCGATCAGCAGCAGCGTGATAATCGAGAGAAATCTAAAGCGGATGTTCATTCGTCTCCCGGCATACTATGGATTTGTGATTGCTCCTCGCAGAGGCGCATCTTGACCGGTTCGATTCGGAATTCAGTCGGGCGCTACCGAGATGAAGAGCAAGAGAATCTGGTCTTTCTTAATAACCTAAATTAGCCGCGCCGCGCAAGCCGACCCGCCAAACTTGAATTGCCGCGGGCGGCTGTGTTACCGTCACGCCATCCTGACAAACAACGCCGAGCGAGCCGAGGTCGGGCGCTTCAAATCGGTCTTCTAAGGGGAGGCGGAATTGGGAACGCAAAAAGTTTACGACGCCATCATCATCGGATCGGGCGCTTCGGGCGGCATGGCGGCAAAGCAGCTCACCGAACATGGCTTTGAAGTGCTGGTGCTGGAAGCCGGCCCGCCGGTCAACCCCGAGCGCGATCTGAATTCGCACAAGAACCCGTGGGAATCGATGTACCGCGGCTTCGGTCGTCCGGGCTGGCGCGACTATGACCAGTGGATGCAGGACACGGCGGGCGAGTTCTCGCGCCACTTCTACGTCAAAGACACAGAGCATCCCTACACCACAGACCCCGGCAAGCCGTTTATGTGGGTGCGCGCCCGCATCGTCGGCGGCAAGAGCCTGCACTGGGGGCGCTTCTCCTGGCGCATGAGCGACCTCGATTTCAAAGCCGCTTCGCACGACGGCTTCGGCGATGATTGGCCGATCAGCTACAAAGACATCGAGCCGTACTATGACAAGGCCGAAGACTTCGTCGGCGTCAGCGGCAATCAAGACCACATTCCGTATCTGCCGGACGGCAAATTCATGCCGCCGATGCCGCTCACCTGCGGCGAGCATTTGCTCCGTCGCGGCGCGGAAAAGACGGGCCGCCGCGGCATCTCGGCGCGCGTCGCGATGCTGACCGCGCAGCCGCGCCCGCACATGAAGGGGCGTAACAAATGTCACTTTTGCGGCAACTGCGGCGACGGCTGCGACGTCAACGCCAGCTTCAGCTCGATTGCTTCGACGCTGCCCATCGCTCAGGCTACGGGGCGCATGACGTTGAGGCCGAACTCGGTCGTGCGCCAGATCATCACCGACACCAACACCGGCAACGCCAAAGGCGTCGCCTACGTTGACCGCGTCACGTATCAGGAGTACGAAGCCTTTGGGCGGGTTATCGTCGTCGCCGCTTCGACGCTCGAATCAACCCGCATTCTGTTCAATTCGAAATCGCGCCAGCACCCCAATGGCCTCGGCAATTCGTCGGGCGTGATGGGCCATTATCTGGTAGACCATTTCGGCGGCATCGGCGCGGGCGGCTTCTTCCACCAGCTTGCGGGGCGCACGCCGGTCAACGAAGACGGCAAGTCGGACGGCCTCTACATCCCGCGCTTCCGCAACGTCAGCAAAGAGACCAAACACGCGCGCTTCGTGCGCGGCTATGGCTTCGAGTGCGCTTCGCAAATCTGGCGTTATCCCGGCATGGCCAAAGACCCATCGCGCGCTCCCGGCTTCGGCAGCGAGTTCAAGTCGGCGGTGCGCCGCTGGTACACCGCGCCGGTCTATATGACGACGCGCGCCGAGATGCTGTCGCGCTTTGAAAACCATGCCGAGATCGATCCGAACGGCGTCGTCGATGCCTGGGGCATTCCGGTCTTGAAGATTCACATTCAGCACTCGGACAACGAGCGCGAGATGGCCAAAGATGCCGCCGAGACCAGCGAAGAAATCCTGCGCGCGGCGGGCGCCGAGGTCACCTGGAAGGGTGGGCAGATCACCGCGCCCGGTCGCATCATTCACGAGCTTTGTACCGCACGCATGGGCAGCGACCCGAAGACATCGGTGTTAAACGGCTGGAACCAGTGCTGGGATGCCAAGAATGTTTTCGTGACCGACGGCGCTGCCTTTACATCGAGCGCCTGCCAGAACCCGACGCTGACGATTCTGGCCTTGACCATGCGCGCCTGCGATTACATCGCCGACGAGCGCAAACGAGGCAATCTTTAATTTTGGATTTTAGATTTTCATGGCTTGGCGCTACGCGCCGGCGATTTTGGATTAGCAGAAGGCCATATACTTAACTGAGTGTACGTTCCCAGAATCCAAAATCTAAAATCCAAAATCGGAGTGTGTAATGTTCTTTAATCAGGCAAGCAAGAAAACCAGGCAGCCGGCGCGCAAGGCCACAGTGGCGGCGCGCGGCGCGACGGGCGGACGCAAACTCTACTCGGTGCCGGTGTGGCTGCAAGAGCGCGTCTTCGCGGGCGAGTTCGCGCTCGGCGGCAAAAGTTACAAGCTGACCTTTGCGCCGGCGCAGGCCGAGATTGCCGACAGTCGCTTGCGGCTGCGCGGTCGTCTGACGGTCAACGGCGGCAAAGCCGGCGAAGTCAAAGACGCGCAGCTTCAGCTCGCCGGCATTCAGGGCGGCATCGGCTCGGGGCCTGCGCGCTACAAGATGCTGGCGACCGGCGCGACGCCGGGGCCGACCCAATCGCCTACGGAGAAAGAGCAGAAGTCGGGCGAAAACGAGAAGAAGGCCGGCGAGCCGACACCGCCCGAACGGGCGAAGACCAGCGGGCTGCCGGTGACCGAAAACACCGGACCGACGGCGTTCGCGGCGGTGATGTTCTTTCATCTTGAGGCGCTCGATCAAAAGGCGCTTGCGGTGCCCGCCGACCTCAGCCGCGTGCAGCTCAACGTGCGTCTCGCGCCCACAGACCGAACCGCGCAGACCTTGCACAGCCTCTACACGGCGCTGGTGCATGCGCTCGGCGGCGAGCAGGCCGACGAGCGATTGGCGGCGGCGCTGGTGCGCGAGCTGAATCAAGTTCTAGCTGGCTAATGCGAGCCACATTTCATCACACCAAGGGAGAAGGAGTTCGTGAGACGGATTAAAATTGTGTTATCGGTTACTTTTCTGGCGAGCGTCATCGCGGCGCTGGCGGTGCAGTCCATCGCTTACCCGCCATTTCTGGCCAAGGCCAAGAAGTTCGGCGCTAAAGATTGCCGCTTCTGTCACGTCAACGCCGAAGGGGGCGCGCCATTCACCGAGCGCGGCAAGTGGCTGATCGCCGAAAAAGAGCGCCGCCAGGCCGATGCCGTTGACCCCCTGTGGCTGGCCAGTTACAAGAAATCGGCGAAAAAGGTCAGCGCCAAAAAGCCGGCGAAGAAGTAAAACAAAGCGCGCCGGCCATCCCTAAAGCAAACCCACAACCGCATCTCAATGCCTCGCGCCGCACTGGAATCGGGTGCGCCGCGCGAGGCATTCGTCTATGCTTGAGCGGGGCTGTAACGATCTCGATGCGGGAGAGATGAGATGAGAATCACACTTGCCGCAACGCTCGCTCTGCTGGCGCTGTTGATGACCTGCAAAGAAACGCCGCCGCCAACGGCTCAACCCGTAACGCCGGACGGCTGGCGACAGTTATTTAATGGCCGCGATCTCGACGGCTGGCAGCACACCGGGCCGGGCAAGTTCGTCATCGAAGACGGCGTGCTGCGCAGCGAAGGCGGCATGGGCTTGCTCTGGTATACCGGCGAAACCTTCGGCAACTGCCGTGTGCGCGTGGTTTTCAAGACGACGAGCGCGGCGTCGAATGCCGGCGTCTTTGTGCGCATCGCCGACCGCCCCCGCGACGAATGGTTCGCCGTGCATCACGGCTACGAAGTGCAAATCTGTGACAGCCAGGACGAATACCACCGCACCGGCGCGATCTATTCGCTGGCGAAAACCACGACCCTGGCCAGCAAACCGCCGGGCGAGTGGAACGTGATGGAGATTACGCTGGACGGGCCGCGCATACGGGTCAGCCTGAATGGCCTGCCGGTCACCGATTTCGACCCGGCCCAGCCCGCGCCGCCGCGCACCAAAGACTTTGAACCGGAGCGCGGCCCACGCCCCGATTCGGGCTACCTCGGCATTCAGAACCACGACGACTACGCGACGGGCGAACACGTCTACTTTAAAGAAGTCAGCGTTAAAAGTGACAGGTGACGGGAGAAGTATTCAGGAGTCAGGAGTCAGAAGACAGAATGAACAAGGAAGTCGGCGGCAGCGAGTCCGCTCGTCGCGAGTACGCTTGCCCGCCGCCGCTTCTATTCTCCCTTTTAGACTCCCCTTCCTTTTCCATTCTGACTTCTGACTCCTGACTCCTGACTCCCTTCCGCTTGTCACTTGTCACTCATGGGATTGACCACGGGCCGGCGATGGCTATGATAGGAGGAGTGGAAATTTCAACCTTTGAGGACGCGTTATGAAGACAAAGCTTGTAGGGATCGGACTCGCGGTTATGCTGGTGGCGGGGTTAACCGTCGCTGCCTTGAGCCGCGCCAACGATAAGACGGAGACTGCAACTGTGGCAAATTCGATTTACGATTTCTCGCTCAAAAACATTGACGGCAAAGAGACCAGCCTGGCCGATTATCGCGGCAAGGTGGTGCTTGTGGTCAACGTCGCCAGCCGTTGCGGCTTCACGCCGCAGTACGACGGCTTAGAGAAGGTCTATCTCAAGTACAAAGACCGCGGGCTGGTGATCCTCGGCTTCCCGGCGAACAACTTCGGCGGTCAGGAGCCCGGCAGCAACGAAGAGATCAAGAGCTTCTGCTCGCTCAAGTACAACGTCACCTTCCCGATGTTCGCCAAGATTTCAGTCAAAGGCGACGACATCCACCCGCTCTATAAATACCTGACCGACAAACAGAGCGACCCGCAATTCGGCGGCGACGTGAAATGGAACTTCAACAAGTTCCTGATCGGGCGCGATGGCAAGATCATTGGCCGTTTCGAGCCGGCGGTGAAGCCTGAAAGCCCCGAAGTGGCGCAGGCCATCGAGCACGCGCTCGAATAAAAGGGAATGCGTATGGATGTGCGGCCTGAAAAGGAAGTCGCAACGCTCGCCGGCGGCTGCTTCTGGTGCCTGGAAGCGGTCTTCAAAGAATTGCGCGGCGTCGAAAGCGTCGTCTCCGGCTACAGCGGCGGTAAGGTGGCCAACCCGACTTATCAACAAGTCTGTACCGGCACCACGGACCACGCTGAAGTCGTGCAGGTGACCTTCGACCCGCGCGCCGTGAGCTTTCGCGAAATTCTCGAAGTCTTCTTCACCATCCACGACCCGACGACCTTGAACCGGCAAGGCGCAGACGTCGGGTCGCAATACCGCTCGGCGATTTTTTATCACTCGCCCGCACAACGCGAGACGGCCGAGCAGGTGATTGCCGAACTGACCGCAGAGCAGCTCTGGCACGATCCGGTGGTGACGGAAATCGTGCCGCTCACAGAGTTCTATGCGGCGGAGGAGTACCACCGGGATTACTTCGAGCGCAACCCGTACCAGCCTTATTGCATGGCGGTCGTCGCCCCGAAGGTCGCCAAGTTCCGCAAGAAGTTTCTCGACCGGCTCAAGAAGTAATCACCCGGGCGCGGCGGCCTTTCAGCGCGCCACGCTGTAATACTTGCCGTTCCAGACGTAAGCCTGATGGCGCAAGCCGCGCCGTGTGGGGTAATCGATAGAAAAGCGCGGCACCAGTCGGCCCTTGCGCACAAGCTCGGGCGACCGCCACCCCTTGTCCGGCAGCGGCCGCCCGAGCTCATAAAAAGGCGGCGCATCCCACTCCACCTCGTTTGTCAGCTTGCCCGCTTCTTTAAATATCTTCTTCGGCACCGCCCCGTGCGTTCGCGGGTTGATCGTGTAGGCGGCGGCTGTCACTTGAAGCGACGTAGCGAAGCCGTCGTGGGCGAATCGTTCGACCAGGATCAGTCGCTCGCCGTTGAGCTGTGCGACCTCCAGAAAAAGCGAAGCGTCGTAGCGTGTGTAAAAGGCGTCCAAGACCTGCGTCGCGACGACGCGGCCAGCGGCGCGCTCAAGGACGTAGACGTCGAGCGTCCCGTAGCTGTACTTGATGCAAGGGTCGATGACGGCGAGCAGCCGCGTTGTGTGGTCGCCATACAAATAGATGCTGAAGGCAAACTCATTGTTCTCTGATCCAGTCAGCGGGCGCACTTCTTTGGCAATCGAACACGCGTTCAAGTCATTGACAGAGGTTGCCCACCAGCCGTCGTCATTGAATGTCTCTTCAAGCTCGCGCAGGTAATCCTTCATCGCCGCCTGCCGCTCCGGGCTTTTCAGGTTATCGTCTTCATCGTCCGCGCATTCGTAGTCTAATTTGGGCGCGGGCTTGAGCGCGGCGAGTGCCGCTTTCGTGCAGCGGTACGGGCGCTCCTTGCTCGGGGTTGCGCCGGTAGCGCCGCCGTGCAGAGCGAGCGAGGCCGCAAAGCTGATCGCCAGCATCGTGATGTAGAGCGTGCGCAGCCGCTTCGTCATTCGCCTCCTTGCAACACGTCGAACACATCCAGCGACCGGCCTTCGTATTCGAGCACCCGTTGGCCGTTTACGAATAGCCGGTGCGTGAAGCGGCTTTCGTCGTCTTTAATTTCAATCCTATGCCGCTTCGGTGGCACTAAGCGGGTATCGCTTCGGCGCAGCGAATGGTCTTTAATCACCCACGCGATTTCGTTCGCCGGGTCGGCGGCCTTGCTCCCTTCGCCTTCATATCGTCCGGCGTTCTGAAGCGGGCGGCCGCCGAGATTGACTTCGAACGCGCCGCTTCTGAAGCCGATTCCTTCAAGCAAGATGTGCCCGGCATCGCCCGGCACGTTCAGCACGCGGATCGCCATCTCTTCGCCTTTGTACCGCAAACGGAATTGCGCCGATTTCATGCCGCAGACGGCGCGCACCGAAAAACTTTTGACTCTGGGCGGCAGCTCCTTGATCTCCGGCTCTGCATCCACGAGGTTCTCGACGTTGTCCACCGTGTAAGTGGCCGACACCGTCGCCGACTCGAAATCGGCGGGCGCGATCACTCGACCGTTGCGGTCGCGGAGATAGATCAGCAGCGAATCGCCGCAGCGCTGCGGGTGAGCAGACGGCGGCGCTAAGACAAGCATGGCAAGCAGCAGGAATAGGCTCATGATGGCTTCCCAATCATATCAGCTCATCATCTTAGCAGTGCGCCATATCTTATCAACGCGCCATTGGCGAGCCCGGCACGGTGGCCTTCGGGAAAGCACCGCGCGCCCGCAGAGGGACGGGCTCGCGGTTTTGCTTGCAGGCCCGGCGCGGTTACTGCGCGTCTATAAGATAGCCGGAGACGGTGTAGCTGCCGCCCCAGAGATTCCCGTCGCTGCTGCTGCGCGTGACGTGGAGCGGCACGGCGCTGCCCGAGTCGGCGTACAGGCGCACCGTTTCGGTGGCGGCGAAATAGTCGAGCAGGTCGAAGTCGAAGCCCCCTTGCGGAGTCAGCACGATGTTATGCTGGGCGAACGTGCCGCCGCCGACCATATTGAGCTGCGCCAGCAGCTTCTGCCCCGCCGGCACGAAGGCTTGCAGGGTGACCGTCTCGATGACCAGGCGCTTGCCCGATGGCACCGCGATCTGGTTATCAACGATCAGGTTGCCGCCGGTCTTCGAGAAGGTGGCATAGAACTGAAACGGGTGGCGGGCCGGGTTGTCGACGTCGCGCACGGCCACCGGCGCCGCGACCGTATTGCCGATTTTAACTGTCGGCTGATTAACGACGCTAACGTTGCCAGAGACCGCCGTCGTGCCGACCGCCTGCGTTGGCACAGGGTTCGATGTGGTGTTGACTACATTAACATTTTGCGGCGGCAGGTCAGGGGCGGCGTGGCCGGCGAACACACTGCCGAGGACAAACGATCCGATCAATACACCGGTGGCCAGCGCCACCATCAACTTATTCTTCATCTTCTGCATACAACTCTCCTTTGGTATTTTGCGAATAGAGGTAGCCAGTCCGACAAGGGCCTGTTATCGGCTTTAAGTGTGCGGTAAGCCGCTGCCGCCGTCTCCACATGAATTGGTAGGGACGTGAAGCGGTAGGCGCGAAGCGAGGGGCGCGAAGGTTTAGCCCTTCGCGCCTTCTCCCCTGATCATTTGATGAGCTGCTGGCGCAACGCCTTGGCGACAGCTTCGGACTTCGAGTGGACTTGCAGCTTTTCGTAGATGTGGCGGATGTGAAAGCAGATAGTGTTGAAGCTGACGCCGAGCTGGGCGGCGGCGGTCTTGTAATTATGACCCTCGACCAGCAGCTTCAACAGGCGCAGCTCGTGCGGCGTCAGTTGATAGTCGGCGCGCTCAGGCGGGCGCACCTGCTTGAACAGCTCGACGACGCGGCGCGCCACTTCGGGCGACATCGGCGCGCCGCCTTGCGCGGCTTCGCGGATGCTTTCGAGCAGGCGGGCCGGCGGCGTCTTCTTCAATAAGTAGCCGACCGCGCCGGCGCACAGGGCGTCAAAGATGCGGTCGTTGTCGTCATAAACCGTCAGCATCAGCACGGTCAGTTGTGGGTAGCGCCCTTTGAGCAGGCGAATGCCTTCAATGCCGCTCATGCCGGGCAGGCCGATGTCTGCGAGCAGCACGTCAGGGAGGTTCACGCTGATGCGGTCGAGCGCCTCTTCCATCGAGCGAAAGCTCGCCGTGCATTGAAAGCCCGGCGTCCCGTCAATCAGCACACCGAAGCTCTCGCGCAGCGAGCGCACGTCTTCGACAATGGCGACCTTCAACACGCTTTGCGGCTGCGACTCATTGCTCATTCTGTTTGCATCAATCATAAGATTACGATTGCGGATTGCGGATTGCGGATTGCGGATTTTGGAACCGGGATTTTCTTCTTACTAATAAAACTCAGGAATGAGTTCGATAATCCGCAATCCGCAATCCGCAATCGTTAGTTCTGTTTTAGCCAGCGGCGGCGGCGCACCGGCGCTTTCAACTTGACGGTCGCGCCATTCTCGATCATCGAAGTGATCGTCAGCGCGCCGCCGATCTTGCGGGCGCGCTGGCGCATGCTGGTCAGGCCATTGCCGTCATTGATATGTTCGGGGTCGAACCCCCTGCCGTTGTCACAGACGCTCAGCTCCAGCCAGTGACCGTCCATGCGAAAGTCAATCGCCGCTTCGGTGCAGCGCGCATGGCGCGCGATGTTGTTGACCGTTTCTTTGAAGACCAGAAAGACTTCGCGGCGCACGTCGGTGTCGAGCCGCGTGTCATGCTGATGGTCGGGAGCGTTGAAGGTGAAGGCGATGTCGCGCGCCGTGAAGACATCGCTGGCGAAACGGCGCATGCGGTGGCTCAGGTCGGCCAGCCGGTCGCGCCGCGGGTTGATCGCCCAGACGATGTCATTCATCGCATCGATCAAGTCGCGCGACAGCGTGGCGATTAGCGACAACGGCTCGGCGACGACTTCATGGTTGCCGACCTGCCGGCGGATCACTTCGCTGAGGACAGAGATTTGCGACAGGCTCGAACCGATGTCGTCGTGCAAGTCTGTAGCGATGCGCGTCCGCATGCGCTCCATCTCCAGCAAGCGCGCGATGCGGTAACGATCAACTGAGTAGATGATCACGGCGACCACCACGCCGGCCAGCGTGACGAACCACCAGCGCCGCCAGAGGGGCGGCAGAACGCGGAAGGTGACCGCGGCGGGCGCCGGGCTCATCAATCCGCCGGCGCTGATGGCGCGCACCAGAAAGCGGTACTCGCCGGGCGACAGGTTGGCGTAATTGACGGTGCGCTCGTCGGTCAGCGCGCTCCAGTCGCGGTCGGCGCCTTCGAGCTTGTATTGATAGCGCAGGCCGGCGCCGGGGGCCAGGCTGATGCCGAGAAAGTCTACCTGCATCTGGCCGGCGCTCGCCTGCAATTGCGGGCCGCGAACATCGGTGGCTCCCAGCTCCGATACCGGGTAAGCGACGCCGCCGATGCGCAAGCTGCTGATCAACATGGTCGGCGGCGACGTGGGCCGCTCGGCTTGCGGCATGAAGCGCGACAGGCCAAGCAACGTGCCGAACCACAGCTCGCCGTCGCGGGAGCGGTAGGCGACATTGATGAAGTTGCTGGCCAGCCCATCGGCGGTCGTGTAGTGCTGAATGTGGCCGGTGGCCGGGTCGAGGCGGTCCAGCCCGCGCCCCGTGCTGATGTAGATGCGGCCCCAGCGGTCTTCGGTAACGCAGGTCGCCTGGTTGCTGGCCAGCCCTTGCTCTGTATTGTAGACGACAAAACTCGGATGCTCGGCACCGGGATCGTCCAGGCGCGCCACGCCGCCTTCGCTGGTGGTGACCCACAGGCGGCCCGCGTGATCGAGATAAATCGTCCGCACCAGCCCGCCGGGCAAGCCATCGGCGGCGGTGAATCGCGTGAAGCGCCCCGCGCGGTAGCGCAGCAAGCCGCCCATGTAAAAGCCTATCCAGACATTGCCCGCCGTGTCTTCGGCAAAAGCGGTCGGCGCATGATCGAAGACGCCGTCGGCGGGCGAGTACGGATGAAAGGTTTCGGTGGCGCGCTCCCAGCGCGTCAGCACCGCCTCGTCGCGCCCCAGCGTGCTGATCCAGATGTCGCCGCGCGAGTCTTCGTAGAGGCGAAAGATTTCATTCGTCGGCAAGCCCTGCTCTGTGGTGTAGACCGCTTTCGGGCGGGCGCGCGGCAACCGTTCGGGCGGCATCCTGGCATAGCGCAGCAAGCCGTTGCCGGTTGCCACCCACCACTCGCCGAGGTGATCTTGAAAGGTCGTTTGCGACCAGCCCCATCCCCAGTAGTCCCAGCCGGCGGGCAGCGGAATCTCGATGGGCGTGAAGCGCCGGCCATCGAAAACGTGAAGAATGCCGCCACTGCTCAGGGCGCAGAACCGCCCGTCGTCGGTTTCAATCAGCGAGGCGATGCGGATGAGCTTCAGGCCGTCGGCCTCGCCATAACTGGTCAAGCCGTCGCCGGCCAGCTTCATTGCGCCGCCGCTTTCGGTGCCGAGCCAGAGGTTGCCGTCACGGTCTTCGGCAAGGGCGGTGATCGCCTGGTCGCTCAAACCATTCGCCGTGGTGTAGGCGCGAAACGGCGGGTCGGATTGAGCCGCCAGAGGACTGACGCTCAGCCCCCGATTGCCGCCCGCCCACAGGCGGCCATCGGCGCTCTGAAGCAACACGTCGGCCCCGGCGCTGCTCAACCCATCTTTCGTCGTGTAGATGCGCGCGACGGCCGACTGGCCGGGATGCGGGTCGGCGACCAGTTGATAAAGCGCCGGGCCGAAGCCGACCCAGATTTGCCCCTGGCGGTCTTCCAGCAGCGCCTCACGAATCAGCCGTGTCGGCAAGCCTTCGCGCTCGGCGTAGACTTCGGTGTTGCCATCCGACCGCAGGCGGTAGAGCCCGGAGTAGGCGCTGACCCATAACCCGCCCTGGCGGTCTTCGATGATGGCTTTCACCAGCAGGCTATCGGCGCTGTTGGCCGGGCGGATCAGGTTAACGAACGAGAAGACCTCTTTACCGTCCGCGCGGTCGAGCCGATAAAGTCCCCCGCGAGTGCCGCACCAGATCGTTCCCTGATGGTCTTCGCAAATCGCGGCGATGACATTGGCATCCGCCCGCTCGTCCACCTGATAGTGGACAAAGCGCTGCGACGGCGGGACGGGGTCGGGGTTGAAGCGGAAGAGACCTTCGGAAGTCGCCAGCCAGTAGGTGCCATCGCGGGCTTCGAGAAAATCGTTGACGACGCGCACCGGCAGGCCCTGCTCGCGGCCATAGTTGATGAAGCGATAACCGTCGAAGCGCGATAAGCCTTCGGTGGTGCTGAACCAGATGTAGCCGCGCGAATCCGGCACGATGCGCATGATGTGATCGCGCGCCAGGCCGTCCGAAGTTGTGAAGACGCGCAGCGGCAGCCGCTCGGCTTGCGCCACGGCGCACCAGAGCAGTGGCCCTGCGCACACGACGAGCAGGGCGCGCGCCGCGCGTCGCAATCGGGCAGCAAAAGTACGGCGCAAGGTCATCGGCTTTCTTAGATCGTCGAATGGTTACGAGACTACCCCGAGAAGCCAGATGATTTTAACCGGCGCGGCGGCGAGCGGCAATGACAGGTCGGCCCGCCGCCGCCACCGTGACCATACCGCGGTGGCGGCGCGCTGTCACCACATGAATGGGTAGGAAAGCATCGTGACAGGCGGGCCGGCTTTGACGTATGGTTCTACGCGAGTTTCGATTGCGTTTGCCATGTAGCGCAAGGCGGTTAGCTTGCGCATTGCCTGGCGCAAGCTAACCGCTTGCGCTACATCCATACTCAATCATCGGAGGGCTATGAGAACGCGATTCCTGCTTCTGCTTATCCTGTGCGTGGGCCTGTGGCTGAATGGCTATCGCGTCACGGCGCAGGATCAAAATGCTCTGCACACGCCTACGAAAGGCAGCGCCGAGCGCAAGGCCATCATGGACGCGTTGCGCGACGAGTACCTCAAAGGCAGCGGCCAGCGCGTCATCTTTGAGGTGAATCATCTGAAGGTGCATCAAGGCTGGGCGTGGGCCGACGTGACGCCGCTCGACAACAAGGGGAAGCCCGTGGGCGAAGGCGGCCCGAACTTGCTTCACTATGAAAAGGGCGCGTGGGTGGTCGCTGATCTTTCGGGCGTCGAAGAAGACCCGAATGACCCGCTCGGCCCGATGGACCCGACGCCGCGCTACATCAAGAACCTGCAAAAGAAATTCCCCGGCGTGCCGGCAGACATTTTTCCGGCACACCGGCAAAAGTAAAAAGGTAAAAGGTAAAAGGCAAAAGTGCGGAGCCGGATCAATAGATAGCCTCAAGCTATTTATTGAATCCCCTGCCGCACTTTTGCCTTTTTACTTTTTACTTTTGCCTTCAAGAGTGCGCGCCCTTCTGCTTGACTTCTTCGGCTTCGGGCTCTGCTTTCAAGAAACGCACGGGCGTCAGCATCGAGACCTGCTTGCGGTAATTCGCATAGCGCTCGCCATGTGCCCGCAGCAAGTCGCGCTCTTCAAATTGAATGGCGACGATCATGTAGGCGGTCGTCATCACGGCGAAAAACAGGTGCCCCAGCGACATGCGCGGCGTGCTCCAGAAGGCGATGATGAAGCCGAGGTAGATGGGGTGGCGCACGCCGCGATAAAACGCCGGCGTCCTGAAGGTTGGCGGCGACAACTCGGTGCCTTTCAAATAGCAGTAAGCCTGCTGCAAGCCGAACAGGTCGAAGTGGTTGATCAGGAAGGTCGAGGTCAGCACGATCAGCCAGCCGAGCCAGAATAAGCCTTCAAGCACCAGCCGCGCCGCGTGATTCTGCACGTCCCAGGCGACGCGCTCCGGCGAAGTGCCGATGGGCCGCCACTGCCAGAACATCAACAGCAAAATCAGGCTGGCAATTAAGACGTAGGTGCTGCGCTCAAGCAGCGGCGCAACCATCTTCGTCCAGCGCTGCTTGAACCACTGGCGCGCCATAACGCTGTGCTGCACAGCGAACAGGCTCAGCAGCACGGCGTCAATGATCAGCCGCATCGCCAGCGAATCGCCCAGCGGTCGCGAAGGCAGGTCTATGGCCCACGGCGCGACCAGCTTCTGCTCCGGCGCGTAGAGATTGCCGCCGCCGACGAAGGCGATGGCGCAGAGAAAGGTGCCGAAGAATACCAGGTAGCACAGCACCCCATAGGTGAACCCGACGACGCGTTTCAACATAATCCGCCTCCTGAATCTAAGATGAGAGTGGTTGAGCAAGCTGGTCGGAGGAGGCAAAGCGAAGCGCACCGCTGTCTTCCCCAAACCGCACATTTAAGAAGCCAAGGAATTCAGAAACCGGATGAATCAATCGCGGGCGCATTATATCGCTTATCCTGACCGTGTCAAACCTCAGCTTCGCACGGTCAGGGCTGTAACAAAGTCGCTTGAGTGCGTGCGCCCTGATGTAGGGGCAATGGCCAGGGCCATTCAGTTCTGCGAAACAGGGATGAAAGAAAAACACAGAGACACAGAGGTATGGAGACACGGAGAAAACCCGGAGTCTCCTCTGTGTTCCCTCCGTGCCTCTGTGTCTCTGTGTTTAATTCACCTTTTGAATGTCGAGAACTGAATGCCCCTGGGGCAATGGCGCAAGCCGAATGCCTGAATGAGCCGCGCCGCTTTTTCGCCGCGCCGCCTTTGTGATAGGTTTGCTGACGACAGGCGAAAGGAGCGCGGCGATGAGCGACGGCAGGCCAATGCGGGAGCGGGCGAGCGATTTTTTCGTCGCCTTGCAGGATGATCTCTGCGCGGCACTCGAACAACTGGACGGCGCGGGCCATTTCCGCGAAGACCAGTGGCAGCGCGAAGGCGGCGGCGGCGGTCGCACTCGCGTCATGGAAGGCGGCGCGCTGTTTGAAAAAGCCGGCGTCAATTTCTCTGCCGTTCATGGCCACTTCGAAAATGCCTATGCCGAGCGCATGCCCGTCGGCGAAGGCACGCAGTTTTATGCCGCCGGCGTGTCGCTCGTCCTGCACCCGCTCAGCCCGATGGTGCCGACGGTTCACGCCAACTTCCGCTACCTTCAAAGAGGCACGGGTGGCTGGTTTGGCGGCGGCGCCGATTTGACGCCCTACTACCCTTACCGCGAAGACGCGGTACATTTTCACCGCACTTTGAAGCAAGCCTGCGACGCTGCCGACCCGGCCTTTTATCCCAAGTTCAAAAAGTGGTGCGACGAATATTTTTTTATCAAGCACCGCAACGAGGCGCGCGGCGTCGGCGGCCTCTTCTTCGATTACCTGACCGGCGCGGGCGAAGGGCCGCTGCTCGGCCCGGAGGACCCCGCCCCGCGCGAGCGTCACGACATCGAATTCATCTTCAATTTCGTGCAGGGAGTCGGTCGCGCCTTCCTGCCGGCGTACGTGCCCATCGCCGAGCGCCGACGTAATGAATCTTACACTGAACGCGAGCGCGAGTTTCAACTGATCCGCCGCGGGCGCTATGTCGAATTCAATCTAGTGTATGATCGCGGCACGCATTTCGGGCTGGAAACGCGCGGCCGCGCCGAATCGATCCTGATGTCGTTGCCGCCGCTGGTGCGCTGGGTCTACGATTATCAGCCCGAGCCGGGCAGCCGCGAAGCCGACGCCTGGGATTATTTCCGCGCCCGCGATTGGCTGGAGGAAGAGTGACGCGGCGACACGGAGAGGGACGCGTCGCCGCGTCGCCTTTCATTTCGGCATCAGGCTTGCACTGACTGACGGGGAAGAGGAGCGCTGATGCAAAACGGTACATCATTGGAAAAGCACGATAACGAAAAGCTGATTGAAATTCCCGCGGGCACGGCAAAGCTCGAAGCCATTCTCGTGCTGCCGGAAACCGCCAGAGGCGTCATTCTGTTTGCCCACGGCAGCACCAGTGGGCGGCTCAGCCCGCGCAATCTTTATCTGGCGCGGTCGCTGCACGAGCGCGGCTTCGGCACGTTGCTGATGGACTTGCTGATGATTGATGAGGCCGAAGACCCGCAGAAACACTTCGACACAGACTTGCTGGCCGAGCGCGTGTTGCTGGCGACCGATTGGATTGAAGAGAACTCCGGGCTAGCGAATTTGCGCGTCGGGTATTTCGGCGCGGACACGGGCGCCGCAGCGGTGCTGGTCGCAGCCGCGCGCGCCGGCATTCAAGATGGCATTCCGATCACTGGCGAGCCCGGCCCTTGCGCGGTTGTCTGTCGCTCTGGCCGCACAGACCTGGCCGGCCCTTACCTGCCTTATGTCAAAGCGCCAACTTTGCTGATCGTCGGCAGCGATGACGAAGAAGCGCGCACGGTTAATACCAGGGCTTACGAAGGATTGCGCTGCCAGAAAGAGTTGACGGTCATCGGCGGCGCTTCGCATCAGTTCGAAGAAGCGGGCGCGCTCGACCAGGCCGCGCAACTCGCCGGCGCCTGGTTCAGTCGCTACCTTGATCGTGGGAAGAACTGCTAGCCGCCGCTCAGTTCACTTCCAACAGGTCTTTAGCTGGCAGCCGCGGGAAGCGCGTGTGCGGCTCCATCTGATACCAGTAAGCGACCGAGGCGATGTCATCCATCAGCGGCAGGTAGCGCCCGCCGCTGCGCCAGCCGAGCGCCTGAATCGTCACTCTGAGATCGCTGTCAAAGCGCACAGGGTCGGCGACGTGCCAGCGATAAAGCCCAAAGCGCTGCTGCGTCTGGTAGAGGCCGTCCGGCTTCAGCACTTGAATCAAACCCGAATAGGCGGTCGTGAACTCCTGGTACTGGTGCTTCTCTTGATTCTCGAAATTGTATGAGCCGCAGAAGTAATCTTCCGTGCCGGTGCCGTTGATCGTCGGGAATTCCTGGTCGCCGTCCAGATAGAATTTGATCTCGCCTTCGCCCCACCAGCCGTTGTTGCGCACGCCCCATGCCATGTAGGTGCCGACGTATTGCCCTTTGCCTTTGATGCCGTCAACGATGGTATAGACCTGCTTGTAAGGCAGCGGGTTTGTGCGGCGGAATTGCGCGTGGAAGTAAGCGGCGTCCGCCGGCACTCGCGTCAAGGTGTAATCGATCTGATAGTAGAAACGCACCGCCTTCGCATCGAGGTTCTCGATGGTGACCTTGGCGCGCTTGCGAAACGGCATGGGCCAGTAAGAATTGAACGCGCTGCCGGGATTGACGCAGACCGGCAGCGAGTTGATGGGCGCATAGCGGCCCCAGCCCATGGCGAAGAAATCGCCCACCGGCACTTCGACCGAGGGCTCGGTTTCGCCGTCCCAGTATATGCGCAGGATCGAGAAGCGCCAGTTGCCGGTCGGCGTCATCCAGATATGCTGGATCGCGCCCTGGCCATCAATTTCGCCGAGCGTGAATGTCTTGCCGGCTTCGATGATGACGAACGGATTGATCTTCCATCCCTGGCCGAGATCGCGCGCCGCGTCGGCGGCGTTGCCGGTCACAGCCATGCCGCCTTTGCCCTTTTCGCCGGTCAGGTTTTCGGGACTGATCGAGCGCGTCTTGGCATCCGACACGCGGTAGAGGTTGTTGAGGTTGTTGTCCAGCCCATCGTACGGACTGACCTGGGCCAGGGTGTTGCGAGTCGAGCAGCAGAAGAGACAGAGTAAGAGAACGAGCCTGGCTTTCATCCGTTGCCTCCCACGGTTGGTTATGGCTGAAACTTCGGCGTCACGGCATTCGGCTCTTTGGCCTGCATCTCGGCGGCGACGCGTTCGACGGCGGCCATGACGCGCAGGAAATTCTCGCCCAGCACTTTCTTGATGTCGGCGTCGGAATAGCCGCGCTTCATCAACTCGATGGTGAGGTTCGGCAGTTTCGAGATGTCTTCCATGCCGGCGGGCGCGCCCGTAAGCGGAATGCCATCGAAGTCCGAGCCGATGCCGACGTGATCGATGCCGGCGACTTTGGCGATGTGGTCAACGTGATCGATCAACACGGAGAGCGGCGTGCGCGCCGGCGCGTTGGCCGCTGACCATTTCTTAAACTCTTCTTCGGCGCGCTTCGGATCGTCGAGATACTGCTTGCGGAATTCTTCGGCCTTGGCATTGGCCGTCTTGTTGAACTCGATTTTGCGCGGGTCGAGGAAACCATCATAAAAGTTGACCATCACGACGCCGCCATTCTTGCCGATGGCGCGCAGCATATCGTCATCCATGTTGCGCGGGTGATTGGCGAGCGCCCGCGCCGACGAATGCGAAGCGATGATCGGCGCGCGCGATGTTTCAATCGCATCATAAAACGTCTTGTCGGCGACGTGCGAGATGTCCACCATCATGCCGATGCGGTTCATTTCACGGACGACCTCGCGCCCGAACGCCGTCAGGCCGTTATGATGATGGACGGTCGCATCATTGATGTCGCCTGAAGAGTCGGCCCAATCATTCGTGTTGGTATGCGTCAACGTCATGTAGCGGATGCCGAGCGTATAAAACGAGCGCAGCGTGCGCAAGCTGTCTTCGATGGCGTGGCCGCCTTCGATGCCCATCAGCGCGGCGATCTTTCCTTGCCGAGCGAGGCGGCGGATGTCGGCGGCGGTCGAGGCCATCTCGAACGTTTCGGGGTGGCGGCGCACCTGTTCGCGCACGTCGGCGATCATGTCCAGAGCGCGGCGCGCCGGGCCGCCGCCTTCAGCCGCTTTTTTGCCCACGAACTCTTTGCCGACATAGATGGCGAAGAACTCGGCGTCAAGGCCGCCTTCTTTCATGCGGCGAATGTCTGTGTGGGTCTTCATCGTGCCGTCGGCATTGATCCCATTCATGCCGAGGTCGAAATTCTCGTCCACCATCGGCGAGGTGATGTCGTTATGCGTATCGATGACGATGGCGTCGCGATGCAGTTTGGCGGCGCGCGCCCGCAACGCGGCGTCATCGGGTTTGACGGCCTGCGAGGCCGCCGCGGCTTTTTGTGATTTAGATTCTAGTGGGTGATTGCCGCTATGCGACGCGACAGGCGCCGCCAGCAGCGCGACAAAGCAAAGCAGGGCCGTAGCCTTCGAGGCGAAAGGTGCAAGCATAAACCCCCTCATCGATTTTGGATTTTGGATTTTAGATTTTAGATTGCCGGATTAGAGCAGCAAGCAATGCCGGATCGTTCCCCAATCTAAAATCCAAAATCCAAAATTCATTTTGATGTGTAGTAGCCGCGGCGGGCGCGCACTAACAGGCCGGGCCGCCGCGCTTCGACGCGAACCGTGCGGAATGTGTTCGGGCGCGCCGCGCTGTTCGAGTAGTAAGTCAGCACGTACTGGGCGCGCACTTCGGCGGCGACGCGGCGGTAAATCTCGTCGAGGTCGCGGACTTCTTTCTTCTGCTCTTCATAGATGGGCGGGAAGAAAGCCTTGCCACCGGTGTCTTCGCACATCGCCTTCAGGGCAAACTCGCCGGCCAGGTCTTGCACATTCGCCGAAGGCGCGATGCCCGTTGAATGGACGCCATAGACGATGGCGTCGGCTTTCTGCACTTCGGTCAGTGCCTGTGCCAGCGTCGAGGCCGAAGCCGTGTCAGTGCCGTCTGACAAGACGACGAGCACGTGACGGCCTTCGGCGGGGCGTATGTAATGCGCCGCCTCGATGAGCGCGTTGTAAAGCGCCGTCGCGCCTTCGGCCTTCAGGCCGGCGAGCGTCGCCACTAGCCGATCAATGTCTGAAGTGAACGACAGCTCAAGCCGCGGGTCGGTCGAGACGCTCATAATCGCCGCCTGGTCGCCGGGCCTTAGCACCTGGCGGAAGAACTGCGCGGCGGCGCGCTGCTCGAAATCGAAGCGATGGCGGATCGAGCTTGAAGTGTCGAACAGGAAAATGAGCCGCAGCGGCAACTGGCCTTCGCGATAAATGCCGGCGATCTCCTGCGGCTGATTATCCTCGAAAATCTGAAAATCACTTTGCGACAGGTTGTTCACCTGATTGCCCGCCGCATCGGTCACCGATGTAATGACGGTCACCAAACTGGCGCTCAGCTTCAATGGCGTTTCGTCTTGCTGCGGCTCATCAGTGGCGCGGCGCGGGCGGCTATCGGGGGCTACGGCGGCTTTTGGCTTCGGCGGCGGCGGCGGGGGCTGATGGGTTTGCTGCGGCGGCGACTGCGGCTGCCGCCCGGACTGCGCACTGCTTGCGAAGGCGAAAGGCAAAAGGCAAAAGGCAAAAGGCAAAAATGCCGCGAGCCAGAGCTGCGCTATCGGGCGTCTCCTGGTGTGCCGCCGGTTGGCGATGCGCAGCAGCCATTGAATCACGCGATGATTGATCGTCGTCGGCAAAACGAGATCGGGCATAGTTGCTGATGAGATCAGCGACGTTGCCGACGCATCACCTTTTGCCTTTTGCCTTTTGCCTTTTGCCTTTTGCCTTTCCATGCTCATCCTTGTGCGTATTGCGTGACGGCGGCCAGATAACGTGCGCGCCAGTCATCAAAATCTTTCAAGCCAATCTCTACCTGTAAACGATGCCGATCAACTTTGCGTTTCGTCCGCCTTCGCAGCTCCGGCTCTAACGGCGGCAGCAGCGCGAAGGTGATGTTCATGGGCTGAAAATTTTTTGTCTCGGCATTGGCGATATAGTTGACCAGGCTGCCCATTGCCGTATGGCGCGGCGGCGCTTCCGGTTGCTCGCCGCGAGCGATGCGGGCAGCATGAACGCCGGCCATAAAGCCCGTCGCCATCGCTTCGATGTAGCCTTCGACACCCGATATCTGCCCCGCAAACAGAACGCGCGGCTCGGCGCGCATTTGCAGTGTCTCGCCCAGCACTGCCGGGGCGCAGATGAAAGTATTGCGGTGAATCTGGCCAAAGCGAATGAATTCGGCTTGCTCCAGCCCCGGAATCAATCTCAAGACGCGCTTCTGATCGCCGAACTTGAGATGGTTTTGAAAGCCGACGAGGTTGTAGCTATCGGCCAACAGATTTTCCTGCCGCAACTGCACAGCGGCATAAGGCATCTGGCCTGTGCGCGGGTCGCGCAGGCCGACAGGCTTCATCGGCCCAAAGCGCAGGGTGTCGCGCCCGCGCCGGGCAATCTCTTCAATCGGCAGACAGCCCTCGAAGTACATGGTCTGCTCGAACTCATGCAGCGGCACAGACTCCGCCGCGATCAGCGCCTCGTAGAAGCGACTGTAATCTTCTTCACTCATCGGGCAGTTCAGATAATCAGCGCCGCCTTTGTCGTAACGCGCCGCGCGGAAAGCGACCTCGGTGTTGATCGTCTCGGCGTCAACGACCGGCGCGATGGCGTCATAAAAGTAGAGATGCGTCGAGCCGGTCAAGCGGGCCAACGCTTCGGAAAGCGCCGGCGAGGTGAGCGGCCCGGTGGCGATGACCACGACGCCATCGGACGGGATCGCTTGCGCTTCTTCACGGACAAGCTCGATGTTCGGGTGCTGGCTGAGCGCGCGGGTGACGGCTTCGCTAAAACGTTCGCGGTCAACGGCGAGCGCCGCGCCCGCCGGCACCGACGTTTCGTGCGCGATGCGCAAGAGCAGCGAGCCGCCGCGCCGCAACTCTTCTTTGAGCATGAAAGGCGCGGTGCCCGGCTCGTCCGACTTCAGTGAGTTGGAGCAGACGATTTCGCCGAGGTTGCCGGTGCGATGCGCCGGCGTGGGCCGCACCGGGCGCATTTCGTAAAGCCGGACGCGCAGGCCGCGCGAGGCCGCCTGCCATGCGGCTTCGCTGCCGGCAAGGCCGCCGCCGATCACCGTAATGGATTGCTCACTCATTGCCTTTAGATTTTCGTCCTTATGCTTAATGCCTGCCTTCGATTCTACACTGGCGCCCACCGGCTATCAAACTTGCGCGTTTCACGGGCCGCTTGTCAGCGGCGAGGTTTTTGCGATAGTCTTGCGCGGCAGATGAGCAGCGACGACAAAATGCTGGTCGAGCAAGCCAACGCGGCATTTTATCGCGCCCTGGAATCCGGCGTCCTTGAACGCATGGAAGAGGTCTGGGCGCACGAGGACTGGGTGCGTTGCGTGCATCCGGGCTGGGAGATGATCGTCGGCTGGCCGCGCGTGCGCGAGAGCTGGGAGATGATCTTCGAGGGCGGCCAGAGCATGCGCGCCTCGCCATCGGATGTCTGGGTGCAGGTGATGGGCGACGTCGCCTGGGTGAGCTGTCTGGAGAACATCACGGTATTCAATGAATCGAGCTTCGATTCGGCGCAGGCGGCGGCGACCAACCTCTTTGTGCGCCGCCAGGAGCGCTGGCTGATGGTGCATCACCACGCCTCGCCGATCCCCATGATCGTCCCTGATACCGCCTCCGATGTCATCCAGTAGCGTTCAAATTTTCGGAAGAAAATCCAGAATTTCATATTCGCAAGCCCTCCGGCGTCCCGCCAGGCTTTTCGCCTCGAAATTTAATTGTGGCAAGGGTGAGATTTAGCGCCGGATGCGCGGAATGGGTGATGACGGTATGGTGTTTGCAGAAATCCACCTTTACCGTACAATTTTCAGACTTAAGCAGTCAATAAAGAATTAGTAAATGGGGAGTTTCTCAGGCGGAATAATGTTTATAAGAGTCGGCACTTATCATCTCTGGGCGGCGCCAATCGGCAAACAGCCGCTTTCAACTGCGACATTAGCACCAATTTCCACCACGCAGCCTCGCCTCACACGGGGGCTGTTATCGCTCACAAACCATCCATTGAGTGATGCCTGAGGGGTGCCGGCCATAGCGGCGCGCCCATTCCTCGCTTCGTCTGGACCGTATCCGAAGCGAAAAACAGATGATCATTCTGATTACTTAGGAGGAAGCATATGACCCCAAAGTCATTTAAAATCAGCAAAGGCCGTGTTCGCAGCATTGCGAGCGTCCTGATGCTGTTGGCCTTGTTGTTTGGCCCCGGCTCGGCATTTTCCGCGCTGGCCATGCAAGAGACCACCGGTAAGATTGAAGGCGAGGTCAAAGACCCGAACGGGGCAGTCGTCCCGGGCGCGAAGGTGACCATCGTCAATAAAGCCACCACGGGCGGCGCTCGTCCTGACGCCTCGCAGGCTTTTAACCGCACCGTTACCGCAGACTCCAACGGCTTCTATCGTGTCAACGATGTGCCGCCGGGCGTCTACACGGTTTCGGTCGCCGCGGGCGGCGGCTTCGGCGGCGCGACCGCCGACGACATCCAGGTGGTGCTCGGCAAGACGTCGCCGGTCAACATTACTTTGGCCGTCGCCGGCTCGACCACGACCGTCGAAGTGTCGGCCAGCGAAGTGACGATTGACCCGACCGACAACAAGATTCAGACCAACATCACCGCGCAGGTCGCCGAGCTGCTGCCCAAGGGCACCAACTTCGCCAGCCTGTTGAAGGTGGCGCCTTCGACTCGCCCCGAGGCGATCAACGGCGGCTACCAGGTTGATGGCGCGTCGGGCTCGGAGAACACCTTCATCGTTGACGGCCAGGAAGTCACGCACTTCCGCACTGGCGTATTGCGCGCCAACGACAACCTGCCGTTCAGCATCGTCCAGGAGACGCAGGTGAAGAGCTCTGGTTTCGAAGCCGAATACGGCGGCGCGACCGGCGGCGTCATCAACGTCGTCACCAAGGGCGGCACCAACGACTTCCACGGTGAATTCGGCTCGTCGTTCGCGCCGAGCGGCTTGCAGTCGAAGCCGACCCCCTTCCTGCGCAACTTCCGCACAGGCAGCGCGACGGCCACGCCCTCGACCTTCATCGATCTTCCGGAATACATCCAGCCGCGCAAAGACAAAGGCACGCTGTACTTCCCGCAGGCGAGCCTGGGCGGCCCAATCATCAAAGACCACCTGTGGTTCTTTGCCAGCTATTCGCCGCAGATCGAGAACTATCATCGCACGCTCGACTACATCTCGTCGGACCCGCGCTCGCGCGTGGTCTCTGAGAGCCTGACCTACAACCTCAAGCGCATCCGCGATTACACCGACGCGCGCCTCGACGCCCAGCCGATGGATAAGATCCACCTGACCGGTCGTTTCATCTGGGCGCCGATTCATGACGAAGGCGCGCTGCCGGGCTTCGGCGAAACCACGGCGACGCCGCAACAGGCGACTTTCGGCAGCACGACGCTGCGTGGGCCGGAATTCCTGGATCAGCAGGGCGGTCGTCAGAACTCGAACAACGTCACCGGCTCTGCCGTCTGGACGCCGACCAGCAAGCTGGTCGTCAGCCTGCGCGGTGGCCGCACCTTCCTGAACGAGAAGCTCGGCGCCTACGGTCTGCCGCGCCAGTTGCGCGTCCTGTGCAGCTCGGCCAGCAGCGCCTCTGCCGCTGCCCTGGCCGGCTGCGTTCCCGGACAGCAGAACTTCGCGTCCAACTTCCAGATTGACTACGACGTGTCGACCCGCAAGACGGTTGATGCTGACGCTAGCTACCTGGTGAGCAACCTGCTCGGTCGCCACCAGTTCAAGGGCGGTTACCAGTACAATGGCCTGTCGAACACGACCAGCCAGGGCTATGCCGACACTGGCCAATTGACGCTCATCTACGGCACCCAGACCATCGCCAACCAGACCGGCCAGGCGCCGGCTCCGGGAGCGATTGGCGTCGGCGTGTTGCAGCGCTTCGGCACCATCGGTGCCGCGAGCAGCGCTAACCAGGGCGTTTACATCCAGGATAGCTGGCAGCCGACTTCGCGTCTGTCGCTCAACCTGGGCGTTCGTATCGAACGTGAAGATGTCCCGACCTTCAGCGAAGGCAATCCGGGCATCAAGTTCGGCTGGGGCTCGAAACCGGCACCGCGCATTGGTGGCGCGTTCGACGTCTTCGGCAATGGCAAGACGAAGCTGTTTGCCAGCTACGGCTGGTTCTATGATCGCTTCAAGTATGAGTTGCCGCGCGGCTCGTTCGGCGGCGACTTCTACCGTCGCGATTACTTCGACCTCTTCTCGGGTGTCAACTACAACTCGTACACCGTGTCGCAGATCATCGGCAGCTTCACCGATCCGGTGGGCGGCGCTGGCTGCGAGAGCGACAACCCGGCGGTTCGCACCGCTCCGGGCGCGCTTTCACGCTGCCAGTTTGACTTCCGCATCCCGTCGAACCTGATTGGTGGCGACGCCTTCACGACCGGCGCGGTTGATCCGAACCTCAAGGCGGCGCGCCAGCACGAGTTCACTATCGGCGGTGAGCACGAGCTGACCCGCACCTTCCTGGTGCGCGCCCGCTTTACCCGCAAGGTGTTGGATCGCGCCATCGAAGACGTCGGCCTGCCGACGGCGCTGGGCAGCGAAGCCTACATCATTGGCAACCCCGGCATGGGCCTGGTCGCCCAACTGGGCAGCCAGACCGGCCTGCCGACCCCGAAGGCGACTCGCCGTTACAACGCCTTCGAAGTCCAGCTCGACAAGCGCTTCGCCGATCACTACTTCTTCAACGCGAACTACACCTATAGCCGGCTGTGGGGCAACTACTCCGGTCTGGCGAGCTCGCTTGAATTTGGTCGCGTCAGCCCGAACGTCAGCCGCCTGTTCGACCTGCCGTTCCAGCCGTTCAACCTGAACGGTCAGTCAATCGAAGGGCCGCTGCCGACCGACCGTCCGCACGTCTTCAAGTTCTACGGAGCCTACGAGGCGCGCTTCGGTGGCAAGAGCACGACCGAATTCTCGACCTTCACGACGGCGGCGTCGGGCACCCCGGTGACCAGCGTCATCACCCTCTTCAACCTCAACCCGACGGTTGTGAATGGCTTTGGCGATCTGGGCCGCACAGAGATGTTCACCCAGACCGACTTCGCCATCCGTCACAAGATGCGTCTGGGCAGCAGCGAGCGCATGATGCTGGTTGCTGAAGTTGACATCCTCAACCTGTTCAACGAAGACAGGGTGTTGACCTATCAGACGACGATCAGCCCGAGCAACATCACGGATGCGAGCTTGCGCGCTGTCGGCTGCACAGCTTGCACCAATGAATTCACCACGATTCAGCAGATCTTCAACGGCGGCATTCGCGATTTCGCGCTGAATTTCATCAACGCGCCGACCCGCCCGGATCGTCGCCAGAGCACCTTTGACAAGGCCAACGGCTTCCAGGACCCGCGCAGCGTGCGGTTCGGTTTCCGCTTGATCTTCTAGTCAATCGGCTCTGCGAAGAGTCGCAACTGAAAAGGCCCACACGGATTGCTCCGTGTGGGCCTTTTTTTCGCCGTCGCTTCGGCCGCCGAAGCTATTTCGTGCCGGCCTTTTCTCTTAACGTCTTGATCAGCTCTTTAATCTTCTCGGCGTCCGCCGCCTTAGCCTCATTCTTCAAGACCATCTCCAGCTCGTCGGCGGCTTCGCGATAGCGTTTCTGATCCATGTAGAGGCCGGCCAACTGGCGATGCACCTCGCCGACTTTGCCGCCGCTCAGCTCGCTGGCGCGCTTCAAGGCGACTTCGGCTTGATCATAGTCCTTGCCGCGCCGCAGCGCCCTGCCCAGCCACAGGTAAACGTCTGCGGACTTGGTGTAAAGGGCTGTCGCGCGCCGCAGGTTCTCGATGGCTTCGGCGTTCATGCCGAGCTGGTACTGCGTCCAGCCGAGCCCGAACAGGCTGGAGAAACCATTCGCGTTAATCTCGACAGCTTTCGTCAGCAGCACGAGCCCGGCCTGGAAGTAAGCCGGGTTGCTCGTGCCGCGCATGGCGTATTCGGCACCCAGCCGGTCGAGCGCCAGGTAGTATTCAGGAAAAATCTCAATGGCTTTCTTCAAGCTTTCCAGGCCCTCTTTTTCCTTCTTATCACGCAGGCTACGGATGCCTTCCTCGTACTGCCGCCTTGCCCCTTCGGGCACGCTCTGCGCGAAGACCGTAGTTGGGGCCATCGCAAAAGGCCCGCTGTATACGCGCTCGTTGACCTTTAAGAGGATGTCTACGTGCTGCGTGTCAGAGCCGCTGCCGGCTCTCGATGAGACGCTGGCCAGCACGACTTCCTGCATTTGCTCCTTGTAGTCTGTGCCGTAGGGTCGCACGCGGATGCGGTAGCGCCCGTCCACAAGACCGGAGAACGAGAAGCGCCCTGCGGGGTCGGTCCTCGCCTGCCGCATGACGGAATCAACCTCGTCTAACAACTCGACGTAGACGTCAGGCACCGCCCGATGCTCTTCGCCAAAGATTGTCCCGTAGATCGTGTTGCGGCCCTGCGCGGCGGCGGAACTGACCAGCAGCTGCGCGCCGAGCGCGATGATGATGCCGACGACGAAACGGACCTGTTTATTCATTATATCTGCTCCTTGGTTACGGCCTGCGACAGCGGTTGGGCCGCAAAAGAAATGGCCCGAGGACATTCCTTGTCATCGCGGTTCGGATCGTTGCTGATCACCGCACCCCTCTCCCGCAAGCGTTTGATTTCGGTGGCTCAGATTATACACGCAAGGGGGTGGCGCTTGTCGAGACAGCGGACGGGCGATGGCTGGCTTGTCGGCGCGAATTTATTTGATAGCGGCGAATGCATTTGATGCTATAATAGCGCCGCCCCAGCTAAGGAAGTGCGCTTCGACAACCGTGTGCGAGTCGAAAGATTGGTCAGTGGACTCACGGATTCCGCCCTGTAATTCTTCGTCTGAGCGCCGACCGTGCCATTCGTAGCACGACAAGCGCCCTCTGGGTCAGGAAACGCCGGCGAGCCTAATCTTTGCGCCGGCACCCGTGGTGCAACCTCAGACTTAAACATCGCATTCCGCTGCCGCTCTCCGGCAATGGCTCTGTCAACGGTTGCCGCTCGCGAGACCCGTGCGAGCCGCCATCGGCTCACCCGCAAGCGGCAAGACTTGAGGCCGTAAAAAACAGGAGGCTAAATGAAATCCACCGAACTTAGGAGAATTACCATTACGCTCACGACCATGTGGTTGCTGTTGGCCTATCTGGTCGTGCCGACCCAGACCTTCGCGCAGACCGCGAACACCGGCGTCATCACCGGTGTCGTCAAAGACGCATCCGGGGCGGTCGTCCCGAACGCAACGATTCGGGCGACCAACAAGGGTACAGGCGTCGAGCGTCACACCACGGCAAGCGACTCGGGCGTCTATGAGCTGACGCAGATGGTGCCGGGCGAATACCGCGTCGAAGTCGAAGCGTCGGGCTTTGCCCGCTACGCCGCCGACCCGGTCACGGTCAACGTGCTGTCGCGCACCACGCTCGACCCGGAACTGCGGGCCGCCGGCGCCACCGAACAGGTGACGGTCACCGGCGAGGCCGCGCCGCTGGTCGAAACCGGCAAGACCGATGTGAGCGGCGTCATCAGCCAGAGGCAACTCGAAAGCCTGCCGGTCAACGGGCGCTCGTTTGCCTCGCTGGCGGTGCTGATTCCTGGGGCGACGCTGCAACCGTCGTTCGACCCGACGAAGGCGCGCACCGGGACCTTCTCGGTCGGCGGCTCGACGGGCCGCAATCTGAACATCACCGTAGACGGCGGTGACAACAAAGACAATGCGGTCGGCGGCATCCTGCAAAACTTCACGATGGAAGGCATACAGGAATTCGCGCTCTCGACGCAGCGCTTCTCGGCGGCCAACGGTCGCTCGGGCGGCGCCTTGTTGTCCGTGGTCAACAAGAGCGGCACCAACCAGATGCATGGCACGCTCTTTGGCTTCTTCCGCCACGACAAATTCAACGCCAATGCGCCGAAACTGCTCGCCGAGGCCAACCCCGACCTATTCCCCGACCCGAGCGACATCATCAAGCCGCCCTTCCAACGTCAACAGTTCGGCGGCTCGATTGGTGGCCCGCTGGTCAAGGATAAAGCCTTCTGGTTCGCCACCGTCGAGCATACGCGCGAGCGCGGCAACTCAATCGTTCCCGGCTCGATCTTCAACGAGATCAAGTTGCTCGAAGGCATCGGCTATCACGCGGTGCGCTTCCTGGCGCAGCCTTATGACGACACGCAGTACACCATCAAAGGCGATTTCCACCCTTCGACCAACCACGCCTTCACCGTGCGCTACGCCGGCCAGAATAACGAGGCGTTGAACGATCAGGCGGGCTTCCTGACGGTCTTCACCGACGAATCGGGCGGCGACAAACAGACGAACGACCTGCACAGTCTGTTGGGATCGTGGACGTGGACGGCGACGCCGACGGTGGTCAACCAGTTCGTCTATCAGTGGGCGACCTTCAACAACCAGATCGTCGCGACCACAGACCTGCCGCTGCTGGTCTTCCCCGATGGCCTGGCCGTTGGCCGCAACGGCAACGTGCCGCAGCAGACCTTGCAGCGTAAGCACCAGTTCCACGACGACCTGAGCTGGAACCGCGGCAATCATGGCTTTAAGTTCGGCGGCGATTTCGTCTATGAGCCGGTGCTGGGCGGGCTGTTCGCCTTCAACTCGGCGCCGGAGTATGACTTTAACTTCACGCCGGAAGAGATCGTCGGCAACCCGAGCCAGTTCCCGCAGGGCTTCAACACCAAACAGGTGGTCGGCGCGCCTGCTGGCACAGGAGCGGTCGGCGACATCGCGCTGTCGGGCGGCGACCCGAGCTTTGACCTCGTAAACGGCGCCAAGCAGTTCGCCTGGTACGTTCAGGACGACTGGAAAGTGTCGCCGCGCCTGACGCTCAACATCGGCGTGCGCTACGACGTTGACATCGGCTTTGTCGATTCCGAGCACCAGGCGCAGGGCAGCCGCGTCCTCAAGGCGTTGCAGATCATCGGCCACCCGCTCGGCTCAAGGGTGGTCAAAGACGACAAGAACAACTTCTCGCCGCGCTTCGGTTTCGCTTATGACTTCAAGGGCAATGGCCGCCAGGTAGTCCGCGGCGGCTATGGCATTTACTATGACCAGTCGTTCTTGAACGTGCCGCTGTTTGCGGTGCAGCAGGCCAACCCGGAGATTTACGCGACCTTCTTCAACGACGACCCGAACCTCAGCCTGTCATCGCCGCCGCCCATCATCCCGCGGCCCCTGGTCAATCCGCTGTCGGGCACGCGCGGGCGCTTGCTCGACCCGGACTTCGAGTCGCCCTACACGCAGCAGTTCAACATCGGCTACGCGCAGCAAGTCGGTAGAGACATGGCGTTTGAGTTCGACTACGTCCACATCCTCGGCCTGCATGAGTTCACGCAGATCGACGCCAACCCGAGGATTGGGCCGCTGATCAACGCGCAGCGTACCAGCCCGAGTCCGGCACGGCTGCTGACGGCGGCTTTCGCGGCGCACGCCGCCGAGCTGAACGCGGCCTTCGGCACGCCGACGCCGTTCGCCTCGATCCGCGTGGCGCAATCCGACGGGCGCTCGCGCTACGACGCTTTCACGGTGTCGTTCACCAAGCGCTATTCACACCACTTCCTGTTCAACGCGCACTACACGCTGGCGCGCTCGCTGGCCTGGTTCGGCATCATCTCGGACTTCGGCTTGCAGCCGCAGAACCCGTTCAACAAGTTCGATCCGGCGGCGGACTTCGGCCACCCGGGCGAAGACGAGCGTCACCGCTTCGTGGCCTCGGGCGTCTTCAACCTGCCGTGGGGCTTCGAGCTGTCGCCGATCTTGCAGTTCGGCTCGGCGCGGCCTTACAGCATCCTCCCCGATCCGGGTTCAGGCGGGGCTGGCGACATCAACCGCGATGGCGTGGTCAACGACCGCGAGTCGCGTGACGGTAACGACCAGCACAAGCTGCCGCCGGGCACCGAGCGCGGCGACAAATTCTCGCAGGTCAATTTGCGCGTCGGCTGGACGCACAAGTTCACCGAAAACATGAAGATCGCGCTCTTCTTCGAGGGCTTCAATCTGTTCAACACGGCCAACTTCGGCAACTCGTTCGACGGCACGGTTGGCAGCCCGAACTTCAAGAAGCCGATCAACTTCTTTGGAGCCACGGGCTTCTCCGAGCCGATTGGTATTCCGTTCCAGGGCCAGTTCGGCCTCCGCTTCAGCTTCTAAGGAGCGCCGAGGCGGCTTTTCTCACGGGCCGGGACTTATGCGAGTCCCGGCCATTTTACTTTCATCAAGGCGGGGCGAATTGCCGGGGGAATTATGCGTAGCCAGGCTATCTTTTACTGCCGCGCGTGGACGCTTGCCTTAATGCTATTTTTGATTGCCACGGCTTCGGCGCGGGCGCAGGGCTTCTACACCCTGCAAGGTAAGGTGCAACTGCCGAACGGCGCGCCGCCGACGCGGCCCGTCAGAGTGACGCTGACCTTCAACGGCATGCGTGTCTACGAAACTTTCACCGATCTGAGCGGCGGCTTCTCGTTTTCGGGGCTGCATGGCGGCGTCTACCAGCTCACCGCCGAAGGCGACGGCGAGACATTCGAGACCACGCGCGTGAGCGCCGAAATTCTCTCTTACGGAGCATCGGCGCAAACCTTCACGCAGAACGTGCCGCTGCGCGCCAAAGCCGGCAAGAGCCTGCCGCCGGCGGGCGGGGCGATTGACGCCAGCGACCTTGAAGTCCCGGCGCGCGCCCGCGAAGCTTACGAGCGCGGCTTGAAACGCGCCGCCGAGGATCAGCCCGAAAAGGCGCTGAAGCTATTTCAAGAGGCCCTCGCCCTGCACCCGACCTTTTATTCGGCGCACGTTGCCACAGGCGATCAACTGACGAGGCTCAAGCGCGACGACGAGGCGGCGGCGGCTTATCAGAAAGCCATCGAGCTGAAGCCAGAGCGCGCCGCGGCTTATGTCGGGCTCGGCGTGATGCGCGTCAAGCAGCAGCGTTACGCGGACGCCGTTGCGCCGTTGCGCCGCAGCCTGGAGATCGATAAGCAGTCGTCTGCGCCCTACCTGTTTCTGGGCCTCGCCGAGATGATGACCGGCGAGCTGGCCACCGCCGAACAACATCTGCTGCGGGCTTACGAGATCGGCAAGCCGATGCTGGCGCGCCTCTACCTGGCCAGCCTCTACGAAAAGAAAGGCGAGCCGGAGCGCGCCATCCAACAACTGCAAGCCTTCCTCAAAGAGAACCCCAATCTGCCGGAGGCGCGCGCCGCGGACATCCGCACCGCCATCGAGAAGTTGCGCCGGCAGGCGGGCACGAAAAAATAGACCCTCGCGGCGGGCCGCTCGCGCGCTTAGCTAGGCCACACGGGTTTGAATTCCGCCCCGGCGCGCCAGATTTTTTTGTTTAGCCTCTCTACATTCGGCGCCTTTCGTGTTAAGATTGCTTTCTCTTCATGGCCGCTGAAATCGCACTTGGCCCGCGATTGCGGCCCGATCACAATCAAGGAAGTTAAGGAGACCTTATGAATAGGCAGCAGTTCTTTTCGCCGCGCGCGTATCGGCGGCTGGCAGCGTTGATCGTCGCAACCTGCTTGTTGAATGTCGGCTTGTACAGCGTCGCGCGCGGACAAAAGCTCGACGAGTTTGAACGCACACGCACCCTGATGATCCTCAAGAACATCAAGGACGAAATCAAGAAGAATTACTATGACCCGAACTTTCACGGACTTGACCTGGACGCGCGCTTCAAGACCGCCGAAGAGAAGGTCAAGACAGCCACCTCGGTTGGTCAGATGTATGGCATCATCGCCCAGGCGGTGTTGGATCTGAACGATTCGCACACCACCTTCGTCCCGCCGGCGCGCGCCGCGCGCACCAACTATGGCTGGCGGATGCAGATGATCGGCGCCAAGTGTTTTGTGACTGCCGTGCAACCGGGCAGCGACGCTGAAGCCAAAGGGCTGAAGCCGGGCGATGAGGTGCTGTCGGTCAACGGCTTTCAGCCGACGCGCGACAATATGTGGAAGATGCAGTACTTCTTCAACACCTTGCGGCCACAAGCCGGCTTGCAGGTCGTGGTCGCCAGCCCCGGCGCCAAACAGGGCCACCAGCTCGATCTGATGGCGAAAGTCAAGCAGGGCAAACGGGTGCTTGATCTGACCAGCGGCTCAGGCATAGATCTGTTCGATCTGATTCGCGAGTCTGAAGCCGAAGATCATTTGAATCGCCACCGCTATTACGAAATGGGCGACGACCTGCTCATCTGGAAGATGCCGCAGTTCGACTTCCTCGACGACGGCGGCGAAGAGATCATGAGCAAGGCGAGAAAGCACAAGGCGCTGATCATTGACCTGCGCGGCAACCCCGGCGGTTATATCAAGGGGCTGCAAGCGCTGCTCGGCAATTTCGTCGAAGGCAACGTCAAGGTGGCCGACGAAAGGCGGCGCAAGGAGACTAAGCCGCTGCTGGTCAAAACGCGCAACTCGGGATTCAAAGGCAAGCTCGTCATCTTGATCGATAGCCGCTCCGGCTCGTGCGCCGAAGTCTTCGCCCGCATGGCGCAGCTTGAAAAATTCGGCACGGTCATCGGCGACCGCTCGGCGGGCGCGGTGATGGAGTCGCGTTATTACCCGATGCAGATCGGCACCGACACCGTCGTCTTCTATGGCGCAAGTATCACATCAGCCGACGTCATTATGACGGACGGCAAGAGCCTCGAAGGCGTCGGCGTCACCCCGGATGAGTTGATGCTGCCGACCGCGGAAGATATGGCGGCCAACCGCGACCCGGTGCTGGCGCGCGCCATGGAAATCCTCGGCTTCAAGCTCGAGCCGGAAAAGGCCGGCGCGTTGTTTCCGATTGAATGGCGCAAGTAACTTTTCGCCGGTCGCAGCCGTCGAATGTCGAAAAACCAGAATGGGCGCGGAGTGAAGGCTCTGCGCCCGTTTTTTTTCGAGATCGCCTCTCTGCGCAACCCACCGGGCGAATTCTTCATCTATAGGCGTCATCGTGCGTGATTAGACCGGCGAATTCTGCGGCGCTGGCAGTATAATGCTAGCCGCAGTCAGCTCACGCACAGGTACCAGAGACTATGACCGACGAAGACCCTTCGCGAGATCGCATCGCCGAGCTCATCCAGCGCATCAACCAGATGGATGAGACGCTGCGCCAACAGGCGTGGCGAATCTATCACCTGGAACAAAGGCTCGGCGGCGCGCCGCCCAGGCCCGCGCCGCTCGCCGCGTCCCCGCAGCCGCACACGGCGCCGCCCCCTTCAGCCGCGCCGCCTTCTGTAAGCAAAGACACAGAACCGTCCGCGCTTCCGCCCATCGCCGCGCCGCCGCCAAATGCGCAAGCGCCAGGTGAGGCGTTCAACGACCGCTCGCATCAACCAGCGCTGGCCCCCGGCGCGCGGCGGCCTGCACCGCCGCCTATGCCGTCCTTCACGTCGCCGGCCTTCGCGCCGCGCCGCGCGAAATCGCGCGACGACCTTGAAGCCCGCATCGGCAGCAACTGGCTGCTGCGCATCGCCGTGATCACTGTGGCGCTCGGCGTCGCCTACTTTCTGAAATATGCGTATGACAATGAATGGATCGGCAAGAATGGCGCGCTGTGGATTTGTATCGCCATCGGCGTCGCCTTCCTGGTCGGCGCCGAGCGTTTGCGCCCGCGTTATCACAATTACGCCTATGGCCTGACCGGCCTCGGCATCATGATTCTCTACACCTGTTTTTATGCGGCTTACGGCCTGCTGCATTTATGGGAGCCGCTGCCGGCATTCGTCGGCATGGTGTTGGTGACGGCGACCGCGACGCTGCTGGCGGCGCGCTATAACGCCTTGCCGATTGCCGTGCTCGGACTGATCGGCGGATTCCTTACACCCATTGTTCTGTCGACCGGGCATGATAATGAAGTCGGCCTCTTCAGCTACATCGCCATGCTCGATCTGGGGGTGCTGGCCCTGGCCTACTCCAAGCAGTGGCGAGCGCTCAACTACATGGCATTTGCCGCCACGGTGATGATGTTCATCGCGTGGTACGACGCCTGGTATGCGGTGGAGAAGCTCTGGCTGACCATCGGCTTCCTGACGCTCTTCTTCGCCATCTTCGCGCTGCTCGCGGTGCTATACAATGTCGTCAACCGGCGGCAGACGCGCTGGCTCGACCTCGGCATGGTCTTCGCCAACGCCTTGCTCTATTTCGCCGCCAGCTACAGCTTGCTCGAACAAGAATATCAAGCCCGCCTCGGGCTCTTTGCCGTGCTGGTGTCGGCGTTTTACCTGGCGCTCGGCTATTTCACTTACCAGCGCGACCGCGAAGACCGGCTGCTGCTTTACACCTTCTGGGGACTGGCGATTCTGTTCGTCGTGCTCGCCGTGCCGATTCAGTTCAAGCAGAACTGGATCACCATGGGCTGGGCAATAGAAGGCGCGATTCTCACCTGGGTCGGCCTGCGCGTCGGCGACCGCGTCTCGCGTTACGGCGCGCTGATCATCTTCGGCATCGCCGGGATGCACTGGCTGGCGAGCGACGCGCTGGATGCGGCTTATCAGGCGAGCGGCCATGTCGCGCCGTTATGGAATCGCCGCGCGCTGTCGTGCGTGGTGCTGGTCGCGGCGCTGCTCGCGGCGGCGTCATTCTACAAGCGGATCGGCGAGCGCGTCGAAGCCGGCGAGCGCGCGACATTCGCCAGCCTCTGCGCGCTTGGCGGCAACCTCCTCGTCGTGGTCCTGTTGAGCCTGGAGGTCAACACCTACTTCGAGCAGCAAGGGCGCGCGCTTTCGGCAAGCGATCAGTTAGAGCGGCTCTACGGCAACCGCGCCCTGAGCCTGACGATCCTCTGGGTGGGATACGCCACGGCGATGATTTTCGTCGGCGTCCGTCGCCGTTTGACCGTCGTGCGCGTCGCCGGATTGTTGCTGCTGGGGATCGCTTTATTCAAAGTGCTGGTCATGGACTTACGCGATTATAACGCGGTGTGGCACCTGCCGTTACTCAACCCGACGTTTGCGGCCTTTGTCGTCTTGATCGCGGCGATAAGCTGCTGTGCCTGGCTCTATGCGCGCGCCGAAGGGATTGATGAGAACGAGCGCCGCGCCTGGCTCTTGATCACGGTGATTGCCGCCAACGCGTTGGCGGTAATCGCGTTGAGCTTTGAAGCGCTCGGCTACTTCGACGCCCGCCTGTCGGTTACCGGCGGCAGCGCTGGCGATGTCCGCGACCTGCAACTGGCGAAGCAGTTGTGTCTGACCGTGGTGTGGACAGTCTATGGCGGCCTGCTGCTGACCATCGGATTAGTCCGCCGCCGCCCCATGCTCAGGCTGATGGCGCTGCTGCTGCTGGGGCTGGCCATTGCGAAGGTCTACGTCTTAGACATCTGGGCGCTTGCGAAGCTCTATCGCATCGGCGCGCTGATTCTGCTCGGCGTCGTGCTGTTGCTGGTTTCGTTCCTCTACCAGCCGTTGCGTCGCCGGCTTGCGGAAGCCGACGGGGACGAGGCTCGCGCCGAAACCGATTAGCCGACGCGCCGCCGACAAGTTGCGCCCGTGCCGGCAAGCGCACATAATAGCGGCAGGCAGACAATTCATTAAACGAGGAGACTTTCATGAGCGCAAATCCACTGGAGCAATTATCTCAGCTCGGCCAGTCCGTCTGGTACGACAACATCGAGCGTAAGCTCATCACTTCGGGCGAGCTGCGCCGTCTGATTGACGAAGACGATTTGCGCGGCGTCACCTCGAACCCGGCCATCTTCGAGAAGGCCATCAGCGGCTCGGACCTCTATGAAGATCAGTTGCGCGAGCTGGTGGCCGAAAACGCCGGCCCCATAGATATCTACGAGGCGCTCGCCATCCGCGACATTCAATCAGCCGCCGACGAGCTGTTGCGGGTCTACGAAAAGACGGGTGCCCTGGACGGTTACGTCAGCCTTGAATGCTCGCCGCTGCTGGCCCACGACACGCAGGCGACGATTGAAGAAGCCCGCCGGCTGTGGCAGCTCGTCGGTCGCAAGAACGTGATGATTAAGATTCCCGGCACCGAAGCCGGCATACCGGCCATCGAGCAGTGCATCTACGAGGGCATCAATATCAACATCACGCTGTTGTTCTCGCTCGCGAGCTACGAGGCGACCATGGGCGCCTACATTCGCGGCCTCGAACGCCGGCTCGATGAAGGCAAGCCGGTCAGCGGCATCGCTTCGGTCGCCAGCTTCTTCGTCAGCCGCATCGACACCGCCACGGACAAGCGCTTGCAGGAAGCGATCAAGGTGGCCGCCAGCGCCAGCGACCAGCAGGCGCTTAAATCGCTAATGGGGCGCATTGCCATCGCCAACGCCAAGATGGCTTATCAGGATTTCAAGCGCATCTTTCACGGCGAGCGGTTCGACAAATTGAAAGCCGCCGGCGCGCAGGTGCAGCGCCCGCTGTGGGCCTCGACCTCGACGAAGAACCCGGCCTACAGTGATGTGTATTACGTCGAATCCTTGATCGGCCCCGAAACGGTTGACACGATACCGCCGGCGACGCTCGCCGCCTTCCGCGACCACGGCGTTGCCAGGGTGACTATCGAAGACAATCTGGACGAGGAGCGGGCGCGGCTCGCCGAGCTGCAAAGCTTCGGCATCAGCCTCGCGGAAGTCACCGACGAAGTCTTGCGCGACGCCGTCCGCCTGTTCGTCGAGCCATTCGAGAAGCTGCTGAAATCCATCGAAGCCAAGCGCGACGAGATCAGCAGCCGCAAGTCGCAATCCGAATCGGCAGACTGAAAAGTTAGTGACAAGTGACAAGTGAAGAGTGACAAGACGAGGTGACACGGCTTCCTGGCAAACCTTGGCATGCGCAATTCTTCTTGTCACTTGGGGCACCCGCTTGCGGGTCGCGTCACTTGTCACCCCTCAATATGGCGACCTTTTCCAGATCAATCAATGTTGAGATGGACTGGCTCGATCCGGCGAGCTTCGAGATTCGCGGCCAGCTCGACGACAACGTGCATTCGCTGCGGGCGCGTTTCGTCGTCGGCTTCCCTGACTTCTCGATCCGCGAAGCGACGGGCGAGCTGACCCGCATGCCCTATCCGGGCATCTGCACCGGCTCGGTCGTGGCGCTCGCAGGCTTCGTCGGCGAGCGGATCGGGCGCGGCTTTCGCAAGCGCGCCGGAGAAATCACCGGCGGCGCGGCGAGCTGCAACCACCTGCACACGCTGGTGACCAACATGGCGGCCTGCGCCTTCCAGATGAATTACCTCGTCGCCAAGCAGCGGCCCGAAGCCGAAGCGGCGCTGCGCCAGGTCGCAGACGACCCGGCCCGCAAACGCCAGATGGTCTTGCGCTGGATGCCGCAGCTCCGCAACTCATGCTATACATTCAGCGAAGCAACCGACGCCCTGTTTCAAATAAAAAGCAGTGATGAGTAATGAGTGATGAGTAGCTGAAAGACTACAAGCGTACTGCCGCGACGTTTTTACTCATCACTCATCACTCATCACCTTTGAGAGGAGCCGTATGGGCAAATACTTCGAGGATTTCACGGTCGGCGAAGAGGCCGTGACCGCTGGCCGCACGATCACCGAAACCGACATCGTCAACTTTGCCGGCATCACCGGCGACTGGAACGAGATTCACACCAACAAAGAACTGGCCGAGCGTGGCCCGTTCAAACAACGCATCGCTCACGGCGCGCTGATCTTTTCTATCGCCACCGGCCTGTCTGTGCGCATGGGCCAGACCGCCGACACGATCATTGCTTTCTATGGGCTTGACCGCCTGCGCTTCGTCAAGCCGACCTTCATCGGCGACACGGTGCGCGTCCGCCAGAAAGTCGAAGGCAAATCCGAGCGCGACGAGCGCAGCGGCATCGTCACCATGCTCAACGAAGTCGTCAACCAGCGCGACGAGGTAGTGGTCAGCTACACGGCCAAGGTGCTGCTCAAGCGCCGCGCCTGATTTTCGGATTTCGGATTACCGATTTTGGATTCGGCAGCCTCTCCCCGCATCGGCCTCAGGAGGAATCACAGATGACTGTTTCGAGACACGAGACGGCGAAGAAATTTCTCGCCAGGGAGATGGAACTCTTGAGTGAGCACGAGCGCGAGATCGTCAGCCGCTTCATCCACCGCAAAGGCGTGGTGCGCAACGTCGAGCGCGAATTCGCCGAGCAGTTATCGGTCGGCGACCGCGTCGCTGACCGCTTCGCCGCCGTCATGGGGTCATGGCCTTTTATCATCTTGCAGAGCATCATCCTGGCCATCTGGGTGGCGCTGAACCTGACGGCCTACATCAACCACTGGGACCCTTACCCATTCATCCTGCTCAACCTGGCGCTGTCGTTCCAGGCCGCGTACGCTGCCCCGATCATTATGATGAGCCAGAATCGCCAGGCCGAAAAAGACCGCCTGCAATCAAAGAGCGACTATGAAGTGAACATGAAGGCCGAGATGGAGATCATGCAGTTGCACGAAAAGTTCAACGACCTGCGCGATCACTACTGGGCCGACCTCGTCCTCATGCAGCAGCGCCAGATCGATATGCTCGAACGCCTGGTCACCGAGCTATGCAAGCAAGAATCGGGGCGGTCGAGCTGACCGGGCGGCTCACGGTTGGCGAAAGATTGCTCACCTGCACAGGAGAATGATATGGCCGAGATGAATGGCGCGCAGGCGATGTACGAGATGATGGTGCATGAACAGGTGCGCTACGTCTTCGGCAACCCCGGCACGACCGAGTTGCCGCTGATGGACCTGTTCGCGGCGCGCAGTGAGATTGATTACATTCTTGCGCTGCACGAAGATTCGGCGCTCGCCATCGCCGCCGGCTACGCCGACGCCAGCCGCCGCGCCGCGGTCGTTAACCTGCACACTAACCCCGGACTGGCGCATGCGCTCGGCAATCTCTACAACGCGCAGCGTGCAGGCACCCCGCTTGTCGTCACCGCTGGTCAACAAGACACCCGCGCGACGCTTGACGAGCCTTTGCTGTGCGCAGACATGGTCGGCATGGCGCGCCCGTTTACGAAGTGGGCCTATGAAGTTCACCACGCCGCGGAGATTCCCGCGGCGATGGCGCGCGCCTTCAAGGTGGCCGAGACGCCACCGACCGGCCCGGTCTTTCTGTCGCTGCCGGTCAACACGATGGAAGAGCGCGCCGACATCGAATTGCTCGCCCGCACTCGGGTTGACGGGCGCTTGCGCGGCGACCCGTCGAAGATTGAAGAGGCCGCTGCGATACTGGCCGCCGCAAAGAATCCGGTCATCATCACGGGCGACGGCTGCGCCCGCTCGCAGGCGCTGGCCGCAGTGGCGCAGCTTGCCGAACAAGTCGCCGCTCGCGTCTATGCCGAGCCATTGAATGCGCTGCTCGATTTTCCGACCGGCCATCCGCTCTACGCCGGGCCGCTCGTGCCTAACGCCAGGCAGTCGGCGGCGATGCTCGAAGGCGTAGACGTGATCCTGACGGTCGGCGCGAGCAATCTATCGCCGCTCGTCTACACCGGTCACCGCATGATCCCCGCGAGCGCGCGATTGATTCAGATCGATCTGAATGACCGCGAGCTGGGCAAGAACTTTGCCGCCGAGATTGCCATTCAGGGCGACCCGCGTTGCTGTGTCGAAGCCTTGCTTGAGGCGATTAACGCAAGCGGTGGAGCGCCCGCCTCTGAGGTCGCCGCACGCCGCGCGGCACTGGAAAGCACGATCCGCGAAGCCCGGGCGCGTTTTGCCGAGCAAGCCGTTGCGACCGGCGAAGGCGGCCCGATGTCCGCGGGATTTGTCGCCCGCAGCTTGCGCGAGATGGCGGCCAGCGACGCCATCCTGGTTGATGAAGCGGTGACGGCGACGACCTACTTGCGATTGCTGTTCGAAGTCAACGAGCCGAATGCTTACTTCTTCGCCAAAGGCGGCTCGCTCGGATTCGGCTTGCCGTTCGCGGTCGGCGTCAAGCTGGCGCGGCGCGACCGGCAGGTCATCTGCGCCGTCGGCGACGGCTCGGCGCTCTACGCCATTCAAGGCTTATGGACGGCGGCGCGTTACGGGCTCGGCGTCACGTTCGTGGTCTTCAACAATTCGAGCTATCAAATTCTCAAAGGTGGATTGATCGCCTTGCAAGGTGAATCGGCGCGGCGCGGTCAGTTCATTGGTATGGACATTACCGAGCCGGAAGTAGACTTCACACGGCTGGCCGAATCTCTGGGCGTGTCGGCGCGCCGCGTGGCGTGCGCCGCCGAGTTGCGCCCGGCGCTAGAGTGGGCGTTTGCCGAAAACCGCCCGACGTTGCTCGACGTGGCCATTGCCCGCGACCTTCGCAGCCTGCTCAGATGAGGATAAATCATGCACAACGTTTCAATTCGTCGGACGCTCACCGCTTTTCTTCTGCTCGCCGTCTTTCTCGTTTGCCAGTTGCCGCAAGCCGCTGCACAGACGCCGCAAGCCGGCAATGTCAAGGTCGTCTATGCCAGGCGCTTGCTCGATGGCACCTCAAACACGGTGCGCACCAATGTCAGCATCATCATCGATAAAGACCGCATACGCGAAGTGCGCGATGGACGGGCGACGGTCGAAGGCGCTGAAGTCATTGACCTTGGCGATGCGACGGTAATGCCGGGCTTGATCGATTGCCACACGCACCTGACGGTGCAAATCGGCCGCGATACGAGCGCGCCGCTGGCTAATCTGGTGCGCCGCCCATCGGCCACGGCGTTGACCGCGACGGTCTATGCGCGCACGACGCTGATGGCCGGCTTCACCACCGTCCGCGATGTCGGCGCGTACAGTTTCGTTGATGTCAGCCTGCGCGATGCGATCAACGCCGGCACCGTCAGCGGCCCGCGCATGTTCGTTGCCACACAGGCGCTCGGCATCACCGGCGGCCACGTTGACCCCACCGGCGGCATCCGCGAAGACTTGTTGCCGGAGCCTGATTATCGCCACGGCGTCGTCAACTCACCCGAAGACGGCGTGCGCGCCGTGCGCTACAATGCCAAGTATGGCGCCGACCTGATTAAGATTGCCGCGACCGGCGGCGTGCTGTCGCTGTCGGATGCCAGCCTCGAACAGCACCTCACCTACGAAGAGATGAAAGCCATCATTGACGCGGCACACCTGCTCGGCATGAAAGTCGCGGCCCACGCACACGGTGCCGCAGGCATCAAGGCCGCTCTGCGCGCCGGCATCGATTCCATCGAGCACGGCACGTTCACCGATGACGAAGCGATTGCGCTTTTCAAAGAGCACGGCGCTTATCTTGTGCCAACGATTATCGCCGGCAAGACGGTTGAGAGCGCCGCCAAACAGCCGGGCTTTTTCCCGCCGCGCATCGCCGAGAAAGCCTTGAAGGCCGGACCGCTGATGCAAAATATGTTTGGCCGCGCTTATCGTGCCGGCGTGAAGATTGCCTTCGGCACAGACGCCGGCGTTTATCCGCATGGCCAGAACGCCAGAGAGTTTCAGTATATGGTCGAAGCCGGCATGCCGCCGGTCGAAGCGATTCTCGCGGCAACGCGCAACGCCGCGGACTTGCTCGGGCAATCGGCCAGCATCGGCAGCGTTCAAGCGGGGCGCTACGCCGACCTGGTTGCCGTCAAAGGCGACCCGACCGCGGACATCAAGCTGCTTCAGAATGTCAGCTTCGTGATGAAAAGTGGCGTGATTTACAAACGGGACGGCAAGCCGGTCGTCTGGTAAGCGAAGCCGCTGGCTCAGGGTTCGTCGGGCAGGCGGCGCAGGTCTTTCTTGTGCTTTTCGCGCTGCTCGCGGCGGCGCTTGTCCGCGATCTTCCTGGTCGGCAGGATGGGGGCACGCTCGCGCGGGCGGAGCTTCTCTTTTTCAATCTCAATCGTAATCTTTGCCGTCTTCTTTGCCACGTTGATTGCTCGCTCTTGATGATTCCCGCGCCGCTACGGCTAGATTGTAGCACGGCAATGGCCACTGACAACCGACCACGGCTTCGGGTATGCTTACGGTTGGTGCCTATCATTTTGCCTCTGAGGAGAATCCGATGACTCGCACAATTCACCCCCGACGCACAGGTGCGCGCGGCGCGCTCATCGCGCTCGCGGTCTTTGTCATCTTCAGCACCGTGCAGCCCGCCGCGCGGCCCGCAAGAGCGGCTGATGACAGCTTGCTTGCGGGCATTGCAAAGTCAGAGTACCGCGCCCGCCGTCAGCAGTTGATGTCGCGTATCAAAGACGGCATCGTCGTGATGATCGGCGCGCGCGAAGACGAGTTCGGCGAGGTCGGGCGCTTCCGCCAGAAGAACGATTTCATGTACCTCACGGGCGTCGAAACCCCCTCGGCTTATCTGGTGCTTGTGCCGGAAGGGCTGATTGCCGATAGACCGGCAAAAGAGACGCTGCTGATTCCGGCGCGCAACCAGTTTCAAGAGAAATGGACGGGGCCGCAGATCGGGCCGGGCGCCGAAGGTCAGGCCGCTTACGGTTTTCAGGAAGTCGCCGACAGCGCCCGCCTGAATGATCTGCTTAACGAATTGCTCAAATCGCCGGCCTTCAAACCGGCGACGGGTAAACCGGCGGCAAAGCTCTACACCATCATCCCGCGCGGCTCGACGGCAGACATCGAGCGCGAGACCGGCTTCGTCGCGACTCTGCGCCAGAACTATTTCGGCCTTCAAGTGGTTGAGGTCGCGCCTATCCTCGCCGAGATGCGCAAGGTGAAATCCGCGGCAGAGATGGCGCTGCTGCAAAAAGCGATTGACATCACCGGTGAGGCCCAGCGCGAGGCCGCGGCGCAGATTCGCCCAGGCGCTTTCGAGTACGAAGTGCAGGCGGCGCTCGAAGCCGCGTTCACGCGCAACGGCGCCGAGCGACCGGGCTTCCCTTCGATTGTCGGCTCAGGCTTTTATTCGACCGTGCTGCACTATGACCAGGATCGCAAGAAGATTGACGCCGGCGACACGGTCGTCGTCGATATCGGCGCCGAGTTCAGTTACTACACCGCCGACATTACGCGCACTTACCCGGCGTCGGGCAAGTTCACGCCGCGGCAGCGCGAGGTTTATCAACTGGTGCTGGACGCGCAGCGCGCCGCCGAGCGCGCCTTCAAGCCGGGACAGTCAACCATCGCGCAAATGAATCAGGTGGCGCGCGAGACGATGAAAGCCAGCCCTCTGCGCGACCGCCAGGGCAATACGCTCGAACGCTATTTCATTCACGGCCTCGGCCACTGGCTCGGCATGGAGGTGCATGACGTTGGCGGTTACGGCAATCTGCCGGTGGGCGCGGTCTTCACCATCGAGCCGGGCATCTACATTCCCGAAGAGAAGCTCGGCGTGCGCATCGAAGACGATTACATGGTGACGGAAAAAGGACTGGTGAAATTGAGCCGCGCCATCCCGTCCGAACCTGACGAGATCGAGCGCATCGTACAATCACACAGCAAAGCCATGACCGCCGCGCCACAAAAGTAGAGCCTGTTCAGCCTGCGTCATGACTGCGTCATGACTGGCGATGCATAAACAGCAAAGCGCCCGGATTCACTCCACGCGAATCCGGGCGCTTGTCGTTTCAAGAAGACGATGCGGCTTACTGTCCTTTGCTGGCCGCTTCGGGTGCGCTGACGGCGCGGCCTTTCTTCACCCAGAGATTCAGATTCTCATCCGCCGCCTCGTAAAAGATGCGGCCCTGCATCATCTCGTCGGTCGTCTTCTCGCCCCAATACACAGTCTTTGCCGGGTCGGGGTTGAACCGGTTTTTAGGGCTGTTGTCATAGGTGCCGATATATTCGACCGTCGTGCCTTTCGGCACCCGTAGCGGCTCTTTCAACATGTAGACGCGCTGCCAGTTGAAATTATAGTTCGGCACTTCCAGCACATCCTCTTTGCGGCCATCCGGGTAAGTCAGCCGCATGACCATCGCCTTGCCGCGCAGGTGCATGTGAACGTGCATGAAGCGAATCACCGCATCGGTCTGAAATGTATTCTTTGCCACAAACGACTGGTCGGCGCCGCCCGGCGTGATCTCGATGTCTTTGCGGTCGCCGAACAGGACGCGCAGATTTTTCTTGACCAGGCCGTTCGCCAGATAGATGCCGACTTCTGACTGGTCAGTCGTCTCTTTCGTCGTCGGCGCGTAGTGAACCTGTAAGCCGAGCCGCAGCCCCTTCGGGATGCGCACCGCCGTGCCTTCGGGCAACATTACCGGCGTCACGCCCGGCGCCCAGCCCGCCACCATGATGGTGCCGCGCGCCGTCGGGTCAAAGTCGCCGGCGATGTAGCCTTCTTCGGGGACCTTGATCGCCGGCGGCACCAGATGTGTGTTCGCATGATGCACAGCGCGCGGGTTGCCGGGCCGCGTTTCAATCGAGCTGATCCAGGTGTCTTCGGGGAAAACGTAGTCGAACATGAAGAAGACGTATTGATCTTTGTCGCCGGCTTTCACGGTATAAGGATGGCGGGCTTTGACGATGATGTCGGGCGTGCCGAGCGTCCAGTCGTTCTTCCACTGGCGCGGCGTGGGCGCGTCTTTGTCGCTGCCGCGGGGCGAACCATTGTCCACCCAGTTGCTGATTGCGCTGATCTCTTCATCGCTCAATCGCGGGTCGCCGACATAGCGGCCCAGCGCGCCGGTCGCATGAAAAGGCGGCATCTCGCGCCGGCTGACGCGCTCTTTGATGGCGCGCGCCCAGGGCCGCGCCTCTTCATAGGTTACCAGCGACATCGGCGCGACGCCGCCCTGCCGGTGACACTCTTCACAATGCTTTTGCAGGATGGGCGCGATGTCTTTGGTGAAGACGATGGCGCGCTTATTGCCGCCGACGCTGGTTGACGCCGTCGCAAAGAGCATTGCGCCGAAGAGACCGATGGCGGCGAGAAGAATGGACTTTTTCATGTTGGCACCTCTTCGGAGGCTGAAGCGAAGCGCGTGAGTCAGCGTCCCGGCAATTACCGAATCTTGAAATGATGGCGACCGTGAGAGCCGTGCGACGTGTTGAAGATTAGTTGAACCGCGCGCCCGCAGTCAATCGCGGCGGCGGCTTAATGCTTCTCGGCCATCTTGGCGCGGGTCGTGCGGATGGCGTAATCGAGCCAGCCGCGCTCGTTGGTGTTGCGGCAACGGTCGCGCAACGCCTCTAACGCCTTGAGCCGCATGGCAAGCGCCTGCGGCTGCGCGCCGTCCGCCGCCAGCGCAAAGTCGGTGAGCCGCAGCGCCTCAACTGTCTGCCCCGCCTGCAAGCGTTCTGTAGCCAGCTTTACAATCGCATCCGTGCCGCCGGCCAGCCGCACAACGTCTGCATAAACCGCCGACGCGGGCTGCTCGTACATCGTCGCCGTGTTCAGGTCGAACCAGCCGGCATAGCCTTCATAGATGCCGCGCACAGACCAGCTCACCTTGCCATAGCTTTCGCCAAGCGCCAGTTCCGGCGGCAGCTTGATTTCGCGCATCAGCGTGAAGACGTCTTTGCCGGCGTTCATCCCCTTAACCGTTTCGTCGTGAACGTAGAGAATCGCGTCGCGCATCTGTTTGAGCCTGCGGGCGACTTCCTGGCCGCCGACGATGGGCGGGCCGTGACTCGGCAAGACAAGGTCGGGCTTGAGCGCCAGCACGCGGTCGAGTGAGTTGACATAATCGAGCGCCAGGCGCGGCGGCGTGCCGCGCAGCGTATAGATGTTGGGGAACGAGGCGTAATAATTATCGCCGGTGAAGGCGGCTTTAAGCTGCGGCACCCAGACGCTCAGGTGATCGGGCGTTTCGCCGGGCGTGTGCAAAATTACAAAAGTCAAACCGCCGAGCGTGAACTCGTACTTATCATCAAAGAGAATCGTCGGCTCGATCTTCGCGGCGTAGTTGCCGGGCCAGGCTCCGACCTGCGGTTCGGGAAAGCCGAACTGCGCCGAGTTGCGCAGGGCAAAGAAGCGCTCCAGCCGCTTTTGATAATTGACGAACTCGACATGATTGCGCTGCGCGATGATCTGCGTGCCGGGTTGTTTCCAGAGCGGAATGCCGCCGGTGTGATCCTGATGCCCGTGCGTCAGGATGATGTATTTGATCGGGCCGCTGTTGATGGCTTCGAGCAGCTTTTTGTGGGTGCGTGCGTGCGTCGCATTCGAGGTGTCAATGACGACATTGCCTTCGGGTGTGGTCACCAGAAAGGTGTTGCCGAAGCCCTGCACCAGATAGATCGAATCATTGACTTTGATGGCTCGGTCGCCGTTACGCAGCAAGTCTTGCGGGTTTTCGGGCATCTGCGCCCGCGCCGTGGCGCTCCAGAGCAACAGCGCGATACTCATGCAGATGACGCGCGGCAGTGGGTTCATTGCGGCTCTCCTTTGCGAGGGGATGATTGGCCGTGTCATCTCATCACATCGGCGCGCCGCGGTCAATCGCCGGACAAGTCTTCGTCGCTTTACAGGTTGCTGAGCGTCAGCGGCACAGGCGTTTTTCCATCTATGTCGGTGAAGCCGTACTCGCGGGCGAGGCTTGCGGCAATCAGCACGCCGCCGCTTTTATCAATCACCTGCGGGTCCGCGGCCAACGCCGCGACCGCGCGCCCGATGAACTGCGGCGACTCCGAGTTGCTGAGGTCGAGCCAGGCGGCGGCCTCCATCACCTTTTCGGTGCGCACCAGTCCGGGGTAGAGCGAGACGACCGCGACACCTTGCCCGCGCAACTCGTGTGACATATCGGCGGTCAGCTTGTCGGTCGCCGCCTTCGAGACTCCGTAAGCAACATTACTTAGATATTTCTGCGCCGCCCAGAACGAGATGTTGACGATCAAGCCGCTCTGCCGGGCGACCATCATTTGCGCCGCCAACTGGCTGGCGACGTAGGTGGCGCGCACGCCTGCCTGAAACATCGCGTCCCAGCGCCAGACGGGCTGCTGCCAGAAGGGCCGCGACCAGGTGAACTCGCCCCCTTCGACCATATTCTCGTAGCCGCCCCAGGCATTGTTCACCAGGATGTCTAAGCGCCCGTGATCGTCGGCAATTCGGCGGAAGGCGGCACGAACCTGCTCGTCGTCGCGATGATCGCATTCGATGGCCGTGCCTTTGCCATTGACGTAGGCCATGTCATCAACCGAGCGGCCCGTAATGTAGACGGTCGCGCCGGCTTCGATCAATTCAAGGGCGACGCCGCGGCCGACGCCACGACTGGCGCCCGTAACCAGTGCGACTTTGCCAATGAGTGTTTGCATAGGCTTTGCCTCAGGAATCGAGCGGGCACGTGTCTGAGCCCGGTATATCGCCGCTGAACGGCGGGCGCGGAAAGTACTGCGTGACCAGTTGCACCTGCTTGGCGATCTCGTAGCTGCTGATGCGCGCCACCAGCTCAAGCGCCTCGTCTATTCCCGAAGAGATGCCGCCGCCGGTCACGCGGTTGCGGTCGACGACGAAGCGCGGGTAGCCGTCAGCGACTTTAACCTGGCTGAACGATTTCAGGCAGGGGAGGAAGGCCCAGTGCGTCGTCGCCTCGTAGCCGTCGAGCAGGCCGGCGCTCGCCAGCAGCAAAGCGCCTTCACAGACCGACGTGACGTAGCTCGCGCCGGCAGCCTGCTTGCGAAGAAAGGCGAGGTAGGTGGGGTCTTGCATCATCACGCTCAGGTGGTCGGGGCCGCCGCCCGGCACCCACAGCAGGTCGAGCGGTTGTTGGAGGTCATCGAATGTTTTGTCGGGAGTCAAGATCATGCCGTCCCGCGTCCGCAGGGTGTCGTAAGTGGCGGCGATCAGCTCGACTTTCACGGATCGCGGCGCGACCGGGGCTTGCTCCCAGTAAGAGCCCATCCAGTTGAAAATCTCGTAAGGCGCGGCGACATCCATCAGGTCCACGCCTTCATAGATGGGGATGCCGATGCGGTAAGCGTTGTTTTCTTCGGGCATCGCGTTTCTCCTTTGCGGGCCGCTGAGCGACTGCTTATATCTTTAACAACTCGCGCGCATGGCGGCGGGCGCTCTCGGTGATCTCTGCGCCGGTCAGCATACGGGCAATCTCTTCGATGCGACCGCGGCGGTCTAGCCGTTCCAGGCTGACTTCGGTGTGGCCGGCGATGGCTTCTTTGCGGACCAGAAGGTGCGAATCGGCGAAGCGGGCGATCTGCGGCTGATGCGTTACGCAGAGTACCTGGTTGGTCTGCGAGAGCTTCTTCAACTTGACGCCGACCGCTTCGCTGACGCGCCCGCCGATTCCTGAATCGATCTCGTCAAAGACGATGGTGCGCGGGAACTCCGAGGCGCTGGCAATAGTTTTCAGCACCAGCATCAACCGCGACGCTTCGCCGCCCGAGGCGACGCGCGCCAGCGGGCGCACGGCTTCACCGACGTTCGCCGAAAAATAAAACTCAATCGTGTCTATGCCGCGCGCCGTGAACGCCGTCTCGCCGTCGGCCATTTCAGTATCGGCGGGCGTCGCTATGCGGATTTCAAAGCGCGCGTTCTCCATCGCCACTTCCGCCAGATCGTGTTCGACGGCGCGCTCGAACTTCTTTGCCGCCTTCGCCCGCTCGTCGTGCAGCCGCCGCGCCACTTTGATATATGCCCGCCGCGCCGCGCCGAGTTCGGCGCGCAATTCGGACTCACGCTCGTCGGCGCGCTCGACCTGATCGAGCCGTTCGGCGGAGCGCGCCAGATGCTCAAGCGCGCTCTCAATCGTGCCGCCGTACTTGCGCTTCAGGCGCGACAACTCGGCCAGCCGGCTTTCGATCTCGGCCAGGCGTTCGGGCGAAAACTCCAGGCCGTCGGTGAAGTCGCGCAGCGCAAACGCCAGGTCTTCCAACAACGCCCGCGCCGATTCCAACCCTTCGAGGTAGCCGCGAAAGCTCGACTCATACTGGCTCAGCTCTTCGACGCGCTTCATCGCCTGCCGCAGCCGCGTGATGGCCGAATCGTTGTCTTCGTAAATCAACGAGAAGCTCTCGCCGCCGAGCGTCGTCAGCTTCTCGACATTCATCAAGCGGCGGCGCTCTTCTTCAAGCCGCTCGTCTTCGCCACCGCTCAGCTCGGCGCGCTCCAGCTCATCGATCTGAAAGCGCAGGATATCGATCAACTGAAACTTCTCGGCCTCGTCCTGGCGCAGCGCGTCAAGCTCGCGCTTGAGCGTGGCCCATCGCTTATACGCCGCGGCGACCTCTTGCCGCGGCGTGGCGACCGAGGCAAAGCCGTCCAGCAGCTCAAGGTGTGTGTCGGGGTCGAACAGGGTTTGCTGGTCGCCCTGGCCGTGAATGTCGACGAGATACGGACGCAGGTCGCGCAGCAGCGCCTGCGTCGCCAGTTGATTGTTGATGAAAATCTTGTTACGCCCGTTGGCGGCCAGCTCGCGGCGAATGATGACTTCGTGCGCCTCGCGGTCTTCGATGCCGATCCCCGCGGATTCCAGCAGCGATTCCATCTGCGGGTTACGCGCCACCGAGAACAAGCCTTCGATAGAGCCACGCGCCGCGCCCGCTTTGAGCAGGTCGGAAGTGAAGCGCCCGCCGATCAGCAGTCCGAGCGCGTCTACGATGATTGACTTGCCCGACCCCGTCTCACCGGTCAGCAGATTCAAGCCCGGCTCGAATTCGACGCGCAGCTCGTCAATCAGCGCGATGTTGGAAATGTTAAGCAGCGTGAGCATAAGCAGGAAGTCAGGAGTCAGGAGTCAGGAGTCAGAATGGAAAAGGAAGAGGAGCCTATAAAGATTGAATAGAAGCGGAGGCGGCAGCCGACTCCCTCTCTCATTCTGACTTCTGAATTCTGACTCCTGACTTCTGAATTCATCATCTGACAACCGACAATCCTCTTCTGTCAAGTATCTGTCTGACGGCGTCGAGCAGATCGTCAGCGATGATCGCCGGGGCCGAGAGCAAGCGGTCGCGGGCCACCAGCGTCTCGTGCCCGTAACCGGTCAGCACCAGCGCGCCGTGCGCCCCGGCGTTCGCCGCCAGATTCATATCGCTCGCCTTGTCGCCGATGACGTACGAGGCTGAAAGGTCAAGCGCATGCTCGCGCGCCGCCTGTTGCAGCATGCCAGGGTTCGGCTTGCGGCATTCGCAAGCCTGACGGTATGGCGGCTGGCCGATGCGTGGGTGATGCGGGCAATAGTAGATCGCATCAATGTGCGCGCCATCGCGGGCCAGCTCAGTCGTCAAGCGTTCGTGAATCGTTGCCATCATCGGCTCATCGCAAAGCCGACGCGCGATGGCCGATTGATTGGTGACGATGATGGCTTTCAGCCCGGCTTCGTTGATCAGCCGCACGGCTTGCGCCGCGTAAGGGTAGATGTTCAGCTCGTCGGGCGACGACACATAGCCGATGTCTTCGTTGATCGTGCCATCGCGATCCAGAAAAATCGCCGCTTCCGCCATGCCTCCATTGTAATACGTGGCGCAAGGCGGTTAGCTTGCGCAGCGACTCGCGCAAGCTAACCGCCTTGCGCCACCTTACGGTTCGATGATTCGAGCGATGCCGAGCAGCGCCGAGATGTTGTGCTGCACATAATCGATGCGGATGCGCCGGGAAGTCAGGCTCTCGCGGAAGCCGCCGGCGGCGCGCTCTGGATGAGCCAGCCAATAGCTGTTGTCTTCGTTGAACTGCTGCGCCAGTTGAAAACCCGCGCTGAGCCTCAGTGCCTCGTCGAGCCGCGCGGCGCGCCCGTCCTGAGTCGAGCGCGCCAGCCGCAAAGCCGCCAGCAAGCCTTCAGCCCGTGACGCGGCGGGCGTCGCGCGCGGCACACCCGGCCCATAACCGCCCGCGTAAAATGGCATGTTGCTTTCCGTGTACTGCTCGCCGATCATCGCTTCGCCAATGTTGATGGCGTGCGCCGAAAGCTTCGCGTCATGGGTGATGGCGAACATCGCTTCGAGCGCCTGCATCAGCCATGCGTCGGGCGGCAGCCGTGTCATGCCGCGCTGGCTATCGATCAAATAATCGGCGCCGCGCCGCGCCGCCTCGATCAATCGCCGGTCGCCGTTCTGCTTGTATAGCTCGATCAATCCAAGCAGCGCTTCGCCGGGATAGTAGAGCGAAGCGCGCTCTTGTGCCTCGCCCTTCACTTCGTAATAGCTCGCAAACGAGCCGTCGCCCGCCTGCATCCTTAGAATGAGATTGGCCAGGCGGCCGGCGCTCACTTGATCCGCCACGCCGGGGTCGAGCCGCGCTTGCAGCGCCAGCGCGATCAGCGCCAGCCCATTGGCGCCGAGCTTCGCCTGGCCGTCATCATCCAGAACATAAATCGCCTCGGCTGCGCGTGCCGTGCGGAAACGGCGCTTCAAGAAAACGATGGCCCGCCGCGCCGCCTCAAGGTAACGGGCCTCGCGCGTCGCCTCGTAAAGCTGTAGCAGCGCCACCGCCGCGCCGGCGTGCCGCACGATGTTGTAATCGCCCGCGCCGCCGCTTTCGGCAGCCGGGTCGTAGAGGTAATGAAAGCTACCATCGGCTTTCAGAGCGCGGATCAGGTAATCGCCGCCGGCGCGCGCCGCCTGATTGAGCCGCGCGCGGTTGATCTCCTGGCGCAAGCCGCTGGCCGTCAGGTCGAGCGCCGTATGGCGCTCGTGGTCTTCGACAAAAGCCTGTGTGCGAAACCGTCGCAAGCGCACTCCGCTGCCGCGCCAGTCAGCCACGCCGAAGTATTTGGCGACGCGGTCGAGCAGGTCTTCCGCCGGTTGCGCGTCGGCATCGTCGGCGAAGATACGATTGACGACCAGTTGCGAGGGCGGCAGGTAGAACGTCTGACCTTGCGCTTCTATCGCGATGCCTTCGACGCCCGGCTGAAGCAATTGGGCGGCGGACAGGTGAGCGTCGCGCTCGGTGGCGGCGGGCTTGTCGAGCGTCACGATCTCGCCATCGAGCAGGTCTATCTGGATGCGGTCAGGGGCGGACAAAGAGCGTGTCGCCTTGGGGTCAATCGAATCAAGCGCGGCCTTCAACGCCGCAAGCAGGCTGGTGCCGGTGGCCGCGAGCGGGCGCGCCGCCTGGCCATGCCGAAACGCTGTGATGAAGAGGGTCGTTGATCTCGCCGTGGTGATGGCCTGAGGCGCGGCGTCGGCGTTCAGGCGGCGGCCCTCGAATCGCCCCCGCGCCTGTTTGAGCAGCCATGCCGCAGTTTCGTTTGAGATGGACGTTGCCGGCGACAATCTTTCGGCGCGATGAGCGCTGCAAGACAGCAGCAAGAACGGCAGAAGGCAAAAGGCAAAAGCGACGCGGAAACGCATCTCTGCGCCCCCACGCCGCTCTGTCATCGTATCACCGTGCCGCTTCATCAACACAAATTAGATTACAGATTGTGCCGATGAGTCGAGCCGTTCTAAACTGGCGGGCCGCCGCTTAGCACAACGCGACCCTGTGCGTCGCGCACTTCAATGTGTTGAATGTTACTGATAGGCCGCACCGCCGAAGGCAGCGAGCCATCGTCTGTGCTCAGCTTCAGCTTGAACGAGCCGGAGCCGTCGGCTTCGAGCGTCGCCAGCACAAAGTGGTCAACGATAACCGTGTAGGCCGCCTCCGAGTCGAGCTTGTCGCCTTCGATCTCAAGCTCTTCCCGGCTGCCCTGCACGCTGATCTTCACTTTCCCTCTGGCATCGGTATCAACGCTAGTGGGCGAGAGGCTAGCTTGTCTGCTTATTTGTGTCGAGCCGCCGCCACCGCCGCTACCGCCACCACCGCCACCATCATCACCGCCACCACCACCACCGCCGCCGCCACCGCCATCATCGCCACCGCCGCCGCCAAAGTCATCACCACCGCTCTGGAACGTTCCATCCAATACCATTTGACCCGCCGGATCGAGCACGGTGATGCGCACAATCTTCGTCACAGGCAATAGCGACGCCGGAAGCACATGACCACTTGAGCTGTCGCTGGTGAACTCGACGCGCAGGTAACCGGACTGCGCCGCGAAGCTGCCGAGGCTGACGCCATCAGCGACGATCTGATACGCCACGCCCGATTGCAAGCCGTCGCCTTCGACGCGCAGCTTCTGGCGCTCGGCTTCGACTTCGGCGCGGGCGCTGCCGCGGGCCAAGCCGTTCGAGGTGAGCCGCGCTTCTTTTTCGACGACGCTGCCGCCGCCCGTCCGTGGTGCGCTGAAGGTGTTGCTCAACACGACGCGATCCAGCGCGTCACGCACTTCGACCAGCTTGATGTTGGTCACAGGGTCCAGCACGGCAGGTAGCAGCGGGTGATCTGATTTTTTCGGCGCGTTGAACTCGATCTTGAAGGTGCCGAAATTGCTGGCCCGCGCCGCAACGGCGTTGGGGTCGCTCGCGCTCGTGCCGTCAACGATCAGGTTGCCGTCAACCAGGACCTTGTACTTGCCATAAGGCGCCAGTTGCTCGGCCTCGATCTCGAAGCTCTGCTCGGTGCCGGCGACTGAAACTTCGGATTTGCCCGTCGCCGTCGGCTCGACGCCGGTGGGCTTCAAAGCGATTTCGCCGCGGTTGCTGACCACGGGGATGATCTGGCCGAGCGCCGCCAGCGCATCGATGCGGCCTTTGCCAAGCTTGCCGGCAAGCCCCGGATTGCGGGCATCAATGGGCGCGGCGGTGCTTTCGATAATGTCGCGCACGCTCTGTGCGAGCGGCGCTTTTTCAAGCAGCAGCGCCGCCTCTGCGGTCGCTAGCGGCGCGGCGAAAGAGGTGCCGCTCCACAGCGCATAATCGGGCGTGTTGTTGGTCTGTGGGTAAGCGCTCACGAGGCCGACGCCGAGCGCGCTCACCGAAACATTGGTGCCGAAGTTCGAGAAGCCCGCCTTGCGGTCGTCGGCGTCGAGCGCCGCGATGCCCATCACCGCTGTGCTCCAGTTGGCCGGGAACTGCGGCGCCGCGTCGTTGCCTTTGTTCTCGTTGCCGACGGCGGCAATCATCAACACGCCGCGCTGCTGTGCGTAGCTCACGGCGTCGAGCATCACCTGTGACTGTTCGGGCGTGCCGAAGCTAAGGTTGATGATCTTCGCGCCGTGATCTACGGCGTACTTGATGGCCTGGGCAATCGTGAAGGCGTCGCTCAAGCCTTCGGGCGAGAAAGCGCGCACCGGCATGATCTTCACGTCAGGCGCGATCAACGTAACCAAGCCGGCGATGAAGGTGCCGTGACCGGCAACCGTCGTTTGCGTACTGGCCGGCTGCTCCATCGTGTCGTTGCGGTTATCGAAAAAGTCCCAGCCGTAAACGTCATCAACGAGGCCGTCATTGTCATTGTCGAGATTGTCGCCGGGCGTCTCGTTCGGGTCGGTCCAGATATGATTGCGGATATCAGGGTGGTTGCGGTCAATGCCCGTATCAATCACCGCGACGATGACGCCGGTGCCGGTCGAGCGCGCTTGCAGCGCGACGAGGTCGCCGGCGAGTTGCTGCGCGAGATACTGATTGCGAGCCTGGCCGGGCGTCGGGTGGTCGCCGGGGAAGCTCAGGACCGAGCGCCCAAAGACATTCACCGGCGTGGTGATTACAGGGTTGAGCGTCGCGCTTAAAACGTCCGAGTCTTTGGCGAGCTTCTTACGGTACTTGGCTTCCTTCTTATTATTCGGCGTGCCCAGCCTGTAGAAGTTTGTGCCGTAGATGCGCTGTTTCAAACTCAGGCCAAACCGCGCAATCAGCGCGTCAATCGAAGCGCCCGGCTTGATCTCGACCAGCACTTCGCCGCGAATGAAATCCGGCACGTCCGCCGTCTGCGCCCGTACGGGCAGCAGGTTTGCGGCAAAGAAGAGAATCAAGGCCAGCGCAATGACATTGAAGAATCTCAAATTCATAATCGAATCCAATGTAGCGCAAGGCGGTTAGCTTGCGCAGAGTCTCGCGCAAGCTAACCGCCTTGCGCTACATCACGACAATCTTTTCAATCTACTACTCAGCCATCACTCAATCTGTGATGGCGGTCACCGGCTATTCCGGGTCGCCCATCAGCACGAACGGCGCCCAGTAGTACGGATGACCATACGCCTCTCTGGTCGCCAGTTGAGCCTGGCGTAAAGCGGCGCGCTTCGATAAACCCGCGCGAATCCCGCCGTACATCTCGCGCATCAGCTCGGTTGTCGAATGATCGCTGACCGCCCACAGGCTGGCGACGACCGACGGCGCGCCGGCGTAAAGAAAGCCGCGCATCAAGCCGTGCAGCTCGTCGCCCGGAAACACTTTATTGACGCCGGTGTGACATGCCGACAACGTCACCATCTCGGCGTTCAACTGCAAATCGAGCAGGCTGTAAAAGTTCAACGGCGCATCGGCCAGCTTCAAGAAAGAAAACATCGGATTATCGCGCCGGAAATACCCGTGTGACGCCAGGTGCAGAAAGCGCGCCTCGGGCGCCGCCTTGAACAGGTTGTCGCGCGTTGCCGCTTCTCCCGTTAGCGTCAGGGCGTCGGGGAAGAGCCGGGCAAGCTGGCGTATCTCTTCTTCGATGCTCGGCGTGCCGCTCTCGGCAAGCCCCAGCGCCACCAGCCGCCCATCATTTGCGCGGTCGGCTGACGACGCTCGATCACGGCGGGCGCGGCAGAGCTTCAGCACCGAAGCGCTCGGCGCGTAAGAGATTTCGTAGCGATCAATCAGGTACTGGTCGCCCGCCTTGAGCGCCTGGAACGGAATGTAATGCAACTCGCCATGCGGGATGACAATTAACCTGGAGCCGGCAACCAGTGATTCGAGCGGCGCGAACAGGCGCCCGTAGAGCGCGCCCAAGGTTTCGTTCGTCGCGCGGCGCAGTTGACCGAAATGCGCCGCGACATAGGCGGCGCCATAGTTGAACTTTTCGAGTTGAAAGCGCAGCGTCGCGAGCAACTGTTCGACTTCGCGGCGGGCGGCGATGTGCCGCGCCACGCGCAAGCCGTCGCGCGTCGCCACGAACGCCGAAACGTGCTCGCCGGTCGCGAAGTATTCGACGGCGGTTTCGTCCGTTTGTAACGTATCAAACAAATCGGCAGCCTTGATCGAAGCGAAACGCTCAATCGCCGCAAGGCCGGGCGATTCAAGCTCAAGGCGACGGTAGAGCCGCGCGATCTGCTGCTCGCAGCGCGCGGCATTTTGCCGGTAACGGTCGACGATCTCGGCGCTGCGCTGCTCGCCTTTATCATCGGCAAGGCCGGCTTGCGAGCTGTACCAGTTCAAATTTTCGATCAGCTTCGCCAAGCGCTCGCGGGTGTCGGGCTTGAGCGCGCTCGGCGCCGGCTTGCGCGCGTAGCGGGCCATCAGGTCGGCCAGCGCCCGCGACTTCGACGACTCGACCAGCCGGAAAGCTTCTTCGATCAGCTCATCATCGCCGGCATCGAGACAGGCGGCGATGGCGTCCTCGTAAGCGTGCATCTTGTCATGCAGGAAGGTCGCTTTGAATTCGTCGGCGACGATGCCGCCGCGCATCTGTTCAATGGTGTCAACGGCGCGGCGAAAACTGGCGAGCGCCGGCTTGCGGCGTTTGCGGTCGCGCTCGATGCTGCCCATCAGATGGTGGCATTGATAAGCGATGGCGGGCGCGAACAAACCTTCGATGGCAGTGAGCGCCTGGCGCGACAAACGCGACGCTTTCTTCAGATCATTCTGCTGATACGCAACGCGCGCCCCGAGCAGCCGCGCATAAGCGGTGCGCGTTGCCAGTCGCTGGCGGCTGAACAGATGCAAGGCGGCGCTCGTATGGGCTTCGGCTTCGCGCAACTCGCCGCGCCTGAGTGCCAGCTCGGCCAGATAAACGTCAACGGTGGCGACAGTCGTCGGGTTGTTGCGCTCGTCAAAGACCCGGCGCGCTTCAAGCAAATCTGCCTGCGCGGCGTCGAACTGCCGCTGGCCCATGCGCGCCAGGGCGTGGACGACGGCGGCCTGTGCCGCTTCGTAAGGCATATCACATTCGCCGAACTCGGCGCGGGCGGCGGCGGCGCTCTCGGCGGCCTCGCCAAAAGCATTGAGCGCCAGCAGCACTTCGGCCATCTCCTGATCGCACCAGGCGACGCGCATGCGGCTGCCGAGGGCGCTCAAACGGTCACGGGCCGCGTGATAGGCGGCGAGCGCTTCGTTGTAATTGCCGCGCAGGAATTGCAGGTAGGCGATGTGAAAGCGGGCTTCAGCGGCAAAGGCGGGCTGCGCGGCGCGCTCGAATCCCGTGGCCGCGCTTTCGGTAAGCGCCAGCGCCTCGGCGTGGCGATCCATCTCGCCCAGCACGTTTGCGCGGTTGAAATCCACAAAGGCGCGCATGGTCTCGTCGCCGGCAACGTCAAAGACTTCGCGCGCCCGGTCGTAATGGGTCAGCGATTGCCGGTAGCGGTCGAGCCGGTAATAAATGTTGCCGATGTTGTTTTCGAGCTGCGCCAGTTGAACCGGCTCGGCGGCAAGGCGGCGGCGGGCGCCTTTCGCCAATCGCAGGGCGTCTTGATAGCGGCCCAGATCGATCAGCACGCCGACCGCCTGCGTTTGCAAGGCGGCAGCTTCGGTCTTGAGTCCGGCAGACCTGAGCGATTGGCTCGCCTGCTCGTAGAGCCGCTCGGCATCCGTAAAGCTGCCGCTGAAATGCAGGACGCGGGCGCGGCTGGCATCGGCGAAGGCTTGCGCACGGCGGTCGCCGAGGGCCGCGGCAAGCTGTTCAAGGCGCGCCGCCAGTTGACCGGCGCTGGCCAGATCGCAGCCGACCAGACGGTCAATCTCGGTCTTCAGCGCCGCAGCCATTTGCCATCCCGCCGCGCCGTTCTGCGCGCGCAAGAACGCCTCGGCGCTCGATGCGTTGATTAACTTGTCTGCGAGTTCTTTGCTCACTGCTGCACGTTACGCCTGTTTCAGGCAATCCTTCACCCGACTCTTCACACCAGCGCTCCGACGGATTTCGCGTTGAAGGCGGCGGGCCGGCTTGGCCCTAAAGAGGGCAGTCAATCTTGCGTCATCGGCAATCTCGGAATGGTGATTCGTCCATCCGCCAGCTCGATGCGCAGATTGTAGCTTCCGTAATCTATGTCATTGATCTTGAATTCGCCCCGGTCATCGGTGACCGCCGTAAGCGGGCGTTCATCGCCGCGCGCGATTTCGAGCCGCAGGTTCGCCACCGATTCAAAAGCCGCGTCGCCTTCGCGCAACACCTGCCCGATGATCGCGCCGCGCGATTCGCTAGAAGGCACAACCTGCAAGTCAATCGAGAAATCGCCGGCGCGATACAGCATCTGTCGGTTCGCCGTTTCGGTCGAGCGTATGCCCGCCATCTGCGGACGCGCAAAGCTGTCGAAGACGAGCCGGGCAATGGCTTCCCCGATGCGCTCGCCGAGTCGCGGGCGGCGCGCCGTGTCGAAGATGCGCACGGCCTGTTTGAAGACCCAGGCGGGCGGCGCTATGGAGTCGTCGCTCGCGGCAACCTGGCGCACGCCTTCGTACCATCCCCGCGTTTCGGCACAGGCTCGGCAATCGCTCGCCAGATGCGCCGCGACGCGCGCCGCTTCAGCCGGCGCCAGCTTGCCGTCGAGGTAATCAATCACTTGCTCAAACCCGGGGCATTTCATCTGTTGTTGTCTCCCAACCTGGCTTTCCGTTTAAGCAGAGCCGCCGCGTCACGAAAAAATACGTCGGCGCAGGTCAGAATTTCCCCTGTAGCATCTTCCGCATTTTTTCCAGGCAGCGGGCGCGGGTCGGGCCGACCGATGGCACAGGCATCCCTAGGCGCCGGGCGATTTCGGCATAGCTCAACTCGTCCTTCTCGTAAAAAAGCATCGTCAGCAAGTTGCGGCAACGCTCCGGTAGCGCCTCCAGGGCGTCACGCACAAGCTGTTGCTGCTCAAGCAGTTCGCGCTCGGCATCGGCAAGCGGCGCGGTTGCGGCAATCTGTGAAAGGGCGTCCGTCTGATCGTCATCGTCACTGGCGGTGGGCGCGGCGTCGCGGCGTTTGCGCGCCGTGACGCGCCAGACTTCACGCGTCGTCGTCGTGATCAGCCACGAGCTGAGCTTCTCGTGATCGCGCAGGCCGGCGAGCTTTTCGTAGAGCTTGAGCCAGACCGATTGGAAGATGTCCGCTGCGTCATCCGTCGACAGGCGGGCCTTCAGCGGAATGGAATAGACCAGGCGCTGATAGCGCGCGACAAGCGCTTCCCAGGCCGCCGCGTCGCCCGCCAGACACGCGGCAATCAGCTCGCGGTCTGTGCGCGGCACAACGTCTTCGCCCGTCTCCGGCGCTTGCTTCTCGGTCATTCCTGATAACCCTGCTTGGCGGTGAGGCAATAAGATGGCACACAACCAAATAACATGGTAACAGAACGATGCGCGCCTTTAAAAGCAAAGAAAATATTGCGAATCTCGCCAGTGAGACAAAGAAATGGGCTGCCGGTTGGCGTGACCGGCAGCCCCTAGAGAGGTCCATCTATTGTTCGGATCAGGCGGCCAGGGCGCGTTGCTGCAACAGGCGGCGCAACTTCATGCGCGCTTTGTGCAGTTGCGATTTCGACGTGCCGGCGCTGCAACCAAGTATGCGGGCGATCTCTTCGTGCTCGTAGCCTTCGACATCGTGCAGCACGAAGACCGTGCGATAACCCGTCGGCAATTGGCCGATGGCGTTCGCCAGCCCGATGCGATCCACAATCGGCATGGCTTCGGGATTGATCGTGTCCGGGTCAACCGAATCGGGCATCTCGCCATCGTCGGTCGTCAGCTCCGAGCGCACCGAGCGCTTACGGAAGTGCATCAACACCTGATTGACCGTCAGCCGGTGCAGCCAGGTCGTAAACTGCGACTCGCCGCGAAATGAATCGAGCTTGCGGTGCAACTGGATGAAGACCTCTTGCGTCAGGTCTTCGGCCTCGGCGACGTTGCCAGTCATGCGCAGGCAGATCGAATAGACGCGGCGATAGTGCTTGCGATAGAGGTCCTCAAAGCCGCTCATCTGTTCGCCGGCCAGCGCCTCTGTGACGCCGACATCTGTTTGCATGGGAATCGCGTTGGTTGCCATCCGTATTTGTCCTTCCTAACCCCTTATCCTCTTGAGAGTCAGTTCCACTAATAGCGACTGGCGTGCCATTGCGTAAACGACACTCGACTAAGAGTTAAGTTGTAAAATAGTTGAAGTTAACTGGATGGCTGAACGGGTCGCAGGCCAATATGCCGGGGCCAGCGCCTCTTGTTTTGGGAGACCGTCCACACGGTTTCGTGTAATAAGTCAGTGTTCACTCACCAGCCGCGCGGCAACCGATGTGATGGCTAACCACCTGTATCAATGGGATGAAAAGAGTTCTGGAAAAGATGCGCGGCAAACCATTTTATTCCTAAAGAGAGGGTCATTGCCGCTGCCTGAAAGGCGTCAACTTGGATATGGAAACCGGCAACACCTCGACGTTCTTGCACACCGAAATTCTCACTGACGACGAAGCTTTTGACGATCTCCGAAGCGAATGGGATCAACTGCTCGACGCCAGCCGCCAGCAGGTCTATTTTCTCCGCCGTCACTGGAATCAAGCCTGGTGGCAGACCTTTCGGCCAGCACACAGCCACCTGTTCATCATCACCTGCCGAGACGCCAGCGACCGTCTGGTCGGCCTCGCCCCCTTCTACTGGCGGCAGCGCACCAACGCCGGCATCGATCACATCCGCGAAATCGTCTTCATCGGCACAGGCGTCTTCGCGCAGACCAGCGAATACCTCGACCTGATCGCGCGGCGCGGTTATGAGCGCGAGGCCGCCCAGGCAGTCGCCGAGGTGTTGAAAGCGGATAGCAGCTGGGACAAGCTGTGGCTGAGCGAAATCCCCGCCGCTTCAATCGTGCTGCCGCATCTCATACAGGCGCTTGGCGCCGACCTCGAACCGACAGTTTGCCAGAATGCCCACTACGTGAACACGGATACCGACTGGGAAGCCTTCAAGCAGACGCTGGGCCGCACGACCCGGCAGAACACGCAGCGGCTGGCGCGGCGCTTGTTTGAAACCTACGCGTGCCGCTTTTCCCGCGCCGAGACGGCGGACGAGCTTGAGCGCGGTATGGACGCGCTGGTGCGGCTGCATCAGGCGCGCTGGCAGATGAAAGGTGAGCCCGGCTCGTTTGCCCTGCCGGGCCTGGAGCGCATGCTGCGCGAAGCGGCGAGCGAGGCGCTCGGCGCAGGCCGCTTGCGGCTGTGGACGTTGGAGATCGATGGCGAGATTGCCGCCGTTCAGTTGGCCTTTCTTGACAATGGCACGGCGCATTGTTTTCAGGTGGGCTTCTCGCCGGCTTATGCCAAAGACAGCATCGGCAAGGTCATGCTGATGCTCTGCATCAAGGATTGCGTCGAAGACCCGGTGGTGCGCGAGTACGATTTCATGGGCGGCGATCAGCCTTACAAAGAATGCTGGGCGAAGTCCGAAAGACAAAACCTGCGGCTGGTGTGGCTGCGCTCGGGGCTGCGCTCGCTGACTTATATGTCGCTGAAGCTGGCCGACCAGCTCGGTCGCTCGATGGCGCGCACGGTACTGCCGCCGGCGGTGAAGATGGCCGGCCACCGCATGCTTGAGCGCCGCCATTACAGCCACGCGCCGCAACTGTCGGCGCTGACCTTGCCGTCCAGATAATCTGCGCCCGGCGTGGCCGCAGCGGTCAGCTTTTCTTGCGGTCGCGCCGGATTAAAACCAAAGACAGGGCGATGCCGATCACCGCCAGCACGATGGCCAGGCTGAATAGCCCGAGGATCACCTTGATCTCTGGATCGATAAAGTAAAAGCTCAACCGCACCGCAGTCCCCTTTGTGCTTCACTCCACCTTTTAAAATTGGCTGGCCAGCCGGTCGGCAACGCGAGCCAGCAGCGCTTCGTCCGCGGCAGTGAAAGCGGCAGGCGTGTCGCTATCGATATCGATCTGGCCGAATATCTCGTCGCCGCGCCGGATGAGCACGACGATTTCGGCGCGCGTTTCGACGCTGCACGCCAGATAATTGCCGACTGCCGTCACGTCGTCAACGATCTGGTTGGCGCGCTCGGCGACCGCCGTGCCGCAGACGCCACGCCCGACAGGGATGTGCGTGTGCTCGGTCGGCTTGCCGACGTAGTTGTGCAGCACCAGCGTGTCGCCTTCGAGCAGGTAGACGCCCACCCAGTTGTAATGCGGGCGCTCGGCTTTCAACAGGCGCACGGCCTGGCGCAGCGTTTCGTCGCGCGACACCTTGGACTGAACCGCTTGCTCGACGCGGCTGACGATGGCGTCGTCGGTCATCTTGGCTTTCGTTGGTTCCATGACTTTGAGCATATTGAGCCGTGCAAGACATAGCAAGGCACATTGACTCGGCGCGCCGCGGCCGCCATAATCATGTGAGTCAGGCTTGTGGCTTTCCACGAGCGGCACGCGGACGCGCCGAACTCGCATCAACGATCAAGGGAGATAAACTAGCATGTCACAGTTGAGCGATAAGTTCGCTTCCGTCGTTTCTGCCGCACAAAATGCCGGCTGTCAGATCACCACCAGCGAAGAGAATGGCAAGTTCGTCATCAACGGCACTTGCCCGACGCAACACAACGTCAACCAGGTGTGGGACGCGCTGAAATCAGTTGATTCCGGCATGAGCGGCGGCGACTTTGCAATTAACCTTACCGCACAGCGCACGGATATTTTCGGCGAATACGAAGTCAAATCGGGCGACACGCTTTCCAGCATCGCCAAAAACGTCACCGGCGGCAAGCTCACCTATCAGCAGATTTTTGAAGCGAACCGCGACACCCTGAGCGACCCGAACAAGATTCAGCCGGGGCAGAAGCTCAAGATTCCGAACTTCTCGGACTCGGCGCAGCAATCGCGCTGAGCCCGCCGTTCGTCACGCAACCGAGGCAGCCGTTCGCGCGGCTGCCTTTTGCCTTTGTAGGCTGTTTGTCATCCGTCAGGCACGCTGATAGACTGGCCTTTACCGATGACCGGGGACACGCCAGCGCGAATGATCGATACAATCGCCACCGTTGAAACCAACCGCGAGCTGACGCCGGGCTATCGTCTGCTCACGTTGCGCTTTGAGCCGGAAGTCGAAGCGCACGCCGGCCAGTTCGCTATGCTGAAAGCGCACGCCGCTTTCGAGCCGCTGCTGCGCCGCGCTCTGGCTGTCTATCGCGCGCCCGACCCGCATCGCTTGAGCTTTCTCTATCAGGTGCTAGGCCGCGGCACGCAGGCGCTCGCCGAACTCTCTGCCGGCGGCAAGGTGGACGCGCTGCTGCCGCTCGGCAACGCGTGGCCCATTGCCGAGCGGCAACCGTTGCCTAAAGCCATCGTCGTTGCCGGCGGCATCGGCTCGGCGTCGGTGTTGATGTTGTGCGAAGGGTTGCGGGCGGCGCAGGTTGAAACGCAAGTCTTTTTCGGCGCGGCAAGCCGGCGCGTTGCGATGGGTTGCGGGCTCGAAGACTTTCGCGCTCTCGAATTGCCGCTCACGCTGACGACCGACGATGGCAGCCTCGGCGAACAGGGATTCGTCACCGCGCCGCTCGAACGTCACCTCGCGGCAGGCGGCGGCACAGGGGCGACGATCTATGCCTGCGGCCCGTGGGTAATGATGCGCCGGGTCGCCGAGATTGCTCGCACATTCAATGCCCGTTGTCTGGTTTCGCTCGAAGCGCCGATGGGCTGCGGTTTCGGCGTCTGCGTCGGCTGCGTCGTCGCGGTCGAGAGCGCCGCGCCGCTCGGTTATGAATCTTACAAGCGAGTCTGCGTTGACGGCTCGATCTTTCCGGCTGAACGCATTCGCTGGGAAGTCAACGCCATGACACATTAAGAATTGCGGATTGCGGATTGTGGATTGCGGAATTTGGAGCCTGGGATTCAGTTAAGTTCAGGAACAAGTTCCAGAATCCGCAATCCGCAATCCGCAATCCGCAATCACCATGTCTGACCACGATTCACGATTGGCGGTTGAGATTGCCGGCATACGGTTCAACAACCCTGTGCTGGGCGCGTCGGGGACGTTCGGTTATGGGCTGGAGTTTGCCGGCTTGATCGATCTCAACCGGCTCGGCGGCTTTGCGACCAAGGGGTTGTCTGCGCGCCCGCTCGCCGGCAACCCGCCGGCGCGCATCGTCGAAACCCACGGCGGCATGCTCAACGCCATCGGCCTGCAAAACGTCGGCGCGCGGGCTTTCGTCAAAGAGAAGCTGCCGTTGCTTGCGGCTTACGACACGCGCATTGTCGCTAACGTCTTCGGCTACTCGGACGACGATTACCTCGAAGCCATTCACATTCTCAACGACGGCGAAGGCATTCATGCGTACGAGCTGAACATCTCGTGTCCGAATGTCAAAGAAGGCGGCATCGTCATCGGCAACTCGCCGGTCGCGGCGGCGCGGCTGACCGAAAAGGCGAAACGCATGGCCGCCCGCCCGTTGATCGTTAAGCTCTCGCCTAATGTTACCGATATTACACAGCTAGCGAGGGCCATCGCCGAAGCCGGGGCCGATGCGCTGTCGCTGATCAACACGCTGGTCGGCATGGCGATTGATGTAAACGCTCGCCGCCCGCGACTGAACTATGGCACGGGGGGATTGTCAGGGCCGGCGATTCGCCCCATCGCCGTGCGCATGGTTTACGAAGTCGCGCGAGTCGTTCGGATTCCGCTGATCGGCATCGGCGGCATTACTTCGGCAAGCGACGCGCTCGAATTTCTGCTCGCCGGCGCGACCGCCGTACAGATCGGCACGGCGAATTACTATGACCCGGCGGTCACCATGAAAGTGATTGACGGCCTGGCGGATTACTGCGACCGTCACAACCTGGAAAGCCTGGCGGCCATCGTCGGCTCGATCATCGAGAAGTAGCCCGCACCCCTATCAAATCCTCGCATCAGCAAGTCGCGCCTCAATTCGAGCGGTAGTTGGTAAATTGCATATCTATCCCGAAGTCTTTCTGCTTGAGCAAGGCGATGACCTGTTGCAAGGTGTCGCGATCTTTGCCCGAGACGCGCACGAAGTCGCCGTTAATCTGCGCCTGCACTTTGAGCTTGCTGTCTTTGATGACCTTAACGATTTCGCGCGCCTTTTCGATGGGGATGCCCTGTTGCAGGGTGACCGTCTGCCGCACCGAATCTTTGGCCGCCGGCTCGACCTTACCGTAACTGAGCGCCTTGAGCGAAACGTTGCGCCGCACGAGCTTCTGTTGCAGCACGTCGTTGAGCGATTTCAAGGTGAACTCGCTGGCGGTCGCAAGCTGAAGGGTATGCTCTTTCTCGTTCAGCTCGATTGTCGAGTTGGTGCCTTTGAAGTCATATCGCTGGGTGACTTCTTTCATCGCCTGGTTGACGGCGTTTTTGACTTCCGCCATATCAACCTGCGAGACCACGTCGAAGCTGTTTTGCTGTGCCATAATCTTATCGTTGCCTGCGTTGATTCGTCACTCACGTCCCGGCTGTATCTGCCAGTAATCTACACACTCGCCCGCCGGTTCACAACGCCGGGAGCGCCCGCGCCCTGCAACTCTTCAGGTCGCGCCCGTTCAACTGTGGTAGGATAAAACATCGGAACAAACCGCCCGGATTGGTGTCTAAGTTAGCGACAAGTGAGGTGACGGGTCATCGCCTGAGTTACTTGGAGCTACTAACGGCGCTCGGCTTCACGGATTCGCGCGATGGCCCTCTCCGGTCAGGTTGAATCTTGAGGAGCGCCGCAAATGTCAACCGGAGATATGGCCGCACTCGAACAAACGACGCTGGCTCGCATGGAGTTGGAATCGAGGTCAGTCGAACAGACCTTCGAGACCGGCCTGGTGGCGCGCCTGCGCGCCCGCGACCTGACGGCCTTTGATGATCTGGTGCGGATATTCGAGCGGCCGGTCTACGCGCTCTGCTTTCGCCTGCTCGGCGACGCCGAAGAAGCGCGCGATGCGGCGCAAGAGACCTTCCTGAAAGTATATCGCGGGCTTGGCGGCTTTCGCGCCGAGTCGGGACTGAAGACCTGGATCTATCGCATCGCCATCAACCAGGCAATGAATCAGCAACGCTGGTGGCGGCGGCGGCATCGCGACGAAACCATTTCGCTCGACCTCACACGCGGCGAAAACGAATCGAGCCTCGGCAGCCGCCTTCCGGGCTCCGAACGTTCGCCGGAAGCCCAGGCCATTGCCAATCAGCGCGAGCGCTGCATCCTGCGCGCCCTCGGCGAAATCAAGCAGGAGTACCGCGTCGCTCTGGTGCTGCGCGAGATCGAAGAACTGTCCTACGATGAGATTGCCGAGACCCTGGAAATCTCTATCGGAACGGTCAAGTCACGCATCGCGCGTGGGCGCGAAGAATTGCGCCGCCGCCTGAAAGACTTGATATAGACGTTGAATGAGAAAGGATGAATGCTGAATTACTGAAAAAGGTCGGCCCGCGATAAATGCTCGCTCCGGCCACTTCATCATTCATCATTTTGAAGTGTGGCTATTATGGAATGTAAGAAGTTTGAAACCCTGGCTTCGGCTTACCTGGATCGGCAGCTCACGGCCGCCGAGACGGGCGACTGTGACGCGCACCTTGCGGCGTGCGGCGACTGCCGCCTGCATCTCACGGAGGTCGAGCAATCGTCCCTGATGTTAAAGGAGCTGCTGTCGCCCGAAACGCCGCGTGAGCTGCACGGCTATGTCATGCGCGAAGTGGCGCTGCGAGCGCGCAAGGAGATCACCGTCATGCAGCGCGCCGTCGGCTGGTTGCAGAAGTTCGACCCGCGGCTGGTCGCTTACAGCGCCGGCTCGGCGATTTCGGCCTTGCTGTTTGCGCTGGTCTTTTCGGGCTTCCGGCCCATCCCTGTGCCGGCGGTCGAGGCCAACGAGACGGCGATGATCTTCCCGGTCGTCAGCGGCTCGGATCGCGAGTACCACAGCTACAACAATCTGCCGCAAGACAAAGACGCGGCGGCGGAAGAGCATTATTACCAGTTGCCGCGCCTGCTCGATAACAGCGCGCTGATCAGCTTCAGCCATATCGTTTACGCTAAACCGGGCAACGAGGCGATGTCGGCGATGGTCGAAGTAGATTCCGATGGGCGGGCGCAATTGATCGATGTGTTGAACGCGCCTAAAGACCCTTATGTCGTCGAGCAACTCTGGTGGTCGCTGCGCAACCGCACCTTCCAGCCGGCCACCGTCTCAGGCCACCCGGTGCCGACGCGCATCATCATGTTCGTCGAAAAAGTTGATATTAGCGGATAGAGTTCTTTGTCATTCGTCGCCGGTCATTGGTTGATTGTCGGTAAGATGAGCTGACGCCGACGGCCAGGGACAAATGACAAAGACGCCGCTTTAGCCTTTCCAGCCTTAGAGCGCCGCCGTAGTCCACATTACAGAGCGTCAGACCTTAACCGGCAACCGCCCGCGTCGAGCCGCGGCTTTAAGGAAGCGTGTTGCCCAAAGGAGCGTGTGCGATGTTCAATAAGCTGGTTATCTCGACAAACGAGCGGCGTCGGGGCCGCATCGCTCGATTCTTCTTCGGCACCTCGGCGATCTACGCCATCGTCATTGCCGGTGTGCTTTCGTTATCCGTGATGGTCTCGACGCCCAGGCTCGCCGATACAGGCGAGCGCATGCTGGCGCTGCTCACCCCGCCGCCGCCCGGCCCGCCGCCACCGCCGGCGCAACGAGACAATACGCCGCCGCCGGTCGCGCCGCGCAACGATCCCACGCAAGTCCGCAACCTCGATCAGGTCGTCAACACGCCCGCGCCCCCACACAGGCAGGCTGCGCCGCCCAGCATTGATGGCCAAGGCGTTGTCGGCGTGCCTGATGGCGTCGGCGTGCCCGACAGCATCGGCAGTGTGCCGGGCAGCCCCGCGCACATCGAAACGGCAGCGCCGCCGCCACCGCGCCCGGTCGAGCCCGTGCGCCCAACGACGCAGGCTGACCCCCCGCGCCAGGTGCGTGTGAGTTCTGGCGTCTTGCAAGGCAAAGCCATCGTCCGGCGCACCCCGGAGTACCCGCCGCTGGCCCGGCAGATTCATCTTTCCGGCTCGGTTTCAGTAGAGGTGATGATCGCGCTTGATGGTCACGTCGAAGCGGCGCGCGCCGTCAGCGGTCACCCGCTGCTGATCGGGGCGGCGGTCGAAGCGGCGCGCGGCTGGCGCTTTGAGCCGACTTTTCTGGGGGCTACGCCGGTTCGCGTTAGCGGTGTGATCGTCTTCAACTTCACCATGCAGTAAGCCGCCGAAATGGGCTTCAGCATCCCGGCGCGTGTGAGATACCGGCTTTCATGCGCGCCGTCTCCTGCACCTCTTCGGCCAGCTCAAGCGTGCGCCGCGCCGCGTCATGCGCGACCTGTTGATCGGCAACCGTGATGGCATAGCGCAACAGCAGGCGGCGGCCCAGCTCATGGTGATGCTGCTCGTCGGGCTGAATGACCTCGCGGTAGAGCGTGGCGGTTTCATGGTCGCCGCGTGCTTCACAGAATTCGATGAACGCCTGATTGCGCACCAGCGCCAGGCCCTCGCGGGTGAACTGCCCTGCGGCGACGCGCGCCGGCGTGCTTTCAAGCGAGCGCAGAAACTCGAAGAGCGGCGAATAGCCGCCGGCGCGCGGATCAATGCCGGCGGCATCAACGCCCATCGCTTCGAGCCGCTCGGCGATCATTCGATAATGTTTCGCCTCGTCGCCGCACTGCCGCGCCAGCGCCAGCTTGACGTCGATCTCCTGCGTCGTCGCCAGCCAGATCGCCGCCAGCTCCGTCGCTTCCAGCTCGTTCTTCAAAGCCAGCCGCAACAGCCGCTCGACGGTCAAGGTCTCGGACGCCGTGCCGGCGGCGCTCATCTGGCCGAGGCGATTGAGCATCGCGCCGATCTCTTCATCCAGCCGGGCGACGAATTCCTGGCTCTCCAAGCCGTTCGGGGTGGTGGTCATAGCGAGCGCATTATAGCACTTTATCGCATGGCGCAATGCCGCTATGCTTGTGCCGATGCGCGAAGAAGTGCGGCAAGTGTGTGAAGCCGTGCGGGCGGCGGGCGGGCGGGCAATGCTCGTCGGCGGCTGGGTGCGCGACCGCCTGCTCGGCCACGAGTCGAAGGATTATGACCTCGAAGTCTACGCGGTCGAGCCCGAAGCGTTGCGCGCCTTGTTGAAAAAGCTCGGGCGCGTCAACACGGTCGGCGAGCACTTCGCCGTCTACAAGCTGGTCTGTTATGGGTCGGCGGATGACGCACCGGCGTCGAACGGCGGGCGGCTGGAGATCGATGTATCGATCCCGCGCCGCGAATCCAAATCGGGGCGCGGACATCGCGGCTTCACCATCGAAGGCGACCCGCGGATGAGCTTCGAAGAGGCGGCGCGGCGGCGCGACTTCACGATCAATGCCATTCTCTACGACCCGCTTGCCGACGAGTTCATTGACCCTTACGACGGCATACGCGACTTGCGGCAGAAACGGCTGCGCGCCGTCGCCGCCGAGACGTTTGTCGAAGACAGCCTGCGCGTTCTGCGCGCCGTGCAGTTTGCCGCGCGCTTCGAGATGAGCGTAGACGAGCCGACCGCCGCCCTCTGCCGGACGATTGATCTTGCCGATCTGCCGCACGAGCGCATCTGGGGCGAAGTCGAAAAATTATTATTGATGGCGGCGCGACCCGCCATCGGTCTCGACGTGGCGTTGCAGCTCGGTGTGATAGATAAGCTGTTCCCTGAACTGCGGGCGCTCGTCGGCAGCCGTCTTCAGGAACCGTGCGCGACCGCAAGTGACAGCGCGCCGCTCGACGACGCCTTCGCGCACACCGGGCGGGCATTCGACGCCGCCGCGCAATTGACGGATGATCTCGACCGGCCACGGCGCGTGACGGTCATGCTCGCCACCTTATGCCATGCGCTCGGCAACGTCAGCGTAAACCAGTCCGCCGCGGCAGAGCCGCCGGCGCTGGCGGTGATGCGGCGGCTCGGGCTCTACACGCTCCTGGGTTATGACGTGCGCGCACAGGTTCTGGCCTTGCTGCGCGAGCAAGCCCGACCCTGCGAGTTCTTTGGCCGCCGCGAGCAGACGACCGATGGCGACTTTCGCCGCCTGGCGCGGCAGGTCGAGATCGATCTGCTTTATCGCCTCGTCAAAGCCTGCGGGCTGGCTCGTGCCGCGACTGCTGCGGCTGATGACCGCGTCGTGCAGGCCGCCGACTGGTTCATCAAGCGGGCGCGGCGGCTCGGCGTCGAACATGGGCCGCCGGCGCCGCTGCTCCTGGGCCGCCACCTGATTGATCTGGGGATTGCGCCCGGCCCGGCAATGGGCGAGCTACTGCGGCAGGTTTACGAACGCCAGCTCGACGGCGAAGTCCGCACACTGGACGAGGCGCAAGCCGCCGCGCGCCGATGGCTTGGCCCGGCGTGACGCCAGATTCTGCATCTTCAGTGGGGTCGTAAGCGTGTCGCGCGTGTCGCCGCTTCAATCTTTCTGAACGCAGCCGGCAAAGATGTCCATGTTGACTTTCACCATATTCGGGAAGTCGGCCGGACTGTGATCGCCGGACACATCATACTTATCCTCATCCAGGCCAAAGAGGCCGGCAGTCAGCGCATCAAAAATGGCGCTGGTGATTTGCGCCTGCGTGCCCGTCACAACGCCGCTGCCGACCGTCTTGATCGAGGTCTTGTACATACCATGTTTCTTTTCGACAAGGTTCAACTGCATGTCGGCTTCGGCCTGGATCAGCGCCCCCGTGCGATCAAAGACCAGCAGCAACACCGTATGGTCATCCACTCCGCCATGAGTGAAGTCTATCTTTGATGACACCAGCAGCGCGTCCTGATTGGGCGATAAAGACGAATCGGGCTTCCACGTTCTATAGCTATACTGGTTCTGGTCGCCGCCCGTATAGTCCCAGGCTCGGTCATCCTTGGACGCCGTGCCGTTTAGCTTGGCTCCGATGCAATCGCTATCAATCTTCATTCCGCATTCTCCAAGACGGTTGAGAGACGCCGTCGAATATCGAGTCGGGCATCATTAGAGTTCAATCGCACAGGCGACCTTGTTGATAGTGTGGGCGATGACCGCGGGGAAGTTGAGCCGTCCGCCATCATCGGTAATGACAGCCATTCTCTCGGCCAAGGCATTGTAGGTCTGCCCGACGATCTGGACGACCGCCGCCGCCGCCGGGCCGAGCGCGCCGGCTGCCGTCACGCTCGTCAGCTTCAGCACCGTCGCGGGGATGTCGTCGGCCTGCGCAAGCTGTATCTGGGGCTCGCTCGAAATCAGTGCGCCCGTCTTATCGAATCCCAAAGTGATCTGGGCGTGATCATCCTTTTCGCTGCCGCGAATGTGGTCTATCTTGACGTAAACCAGAAGGCCGCTGTTGCTTGCCGGCTTGGTGTCGGGCTGATAAAGGCGGTAGTTACTATCCTGGCTAGCGAACTGCGTGGCCTTGCCACTCTTATCTTCCCACGTGCCGCCGAAACTGCTGATTAACTTGTCGAGCGAGAGCTGCATCAGTTCAGTCTCCTTTGTCAATGGGTCTGGGGCAAGTGTGAGGATAGAGAAAGCCCTGTGAGTTGTAAAGCTGCCGGTAGCTTGTCACAATTCTTTCGGCTATTTTGCCCGCACTTGTTTCCCAGGCGGCCCTCGACCGCACCCCTGCAAAAGCAGCGTCGCGACATGAAATCTTTGTTGTTGACATCATCCGGCTTTCGCTTTATTCTTGCTCTGCTGGATTCAAATTGAAATTCATTTTCATTTTTTGCGATCAAGGAATCCTCAATGAGTTTGTTGGACGCAGCGCGCAATCAGTTCTACCGCATCAAGCAGCTCGATGGTCCCACCGATGAGTGTCGCCGCTTGCTCGACCTGGGGCTGACGCCCGGCGAAGAGATGGCCGTTGTGCAGAGTGTGCCGTTCGGTGATCCGCTGGTAGTGGTCGTGCGCGGCATGCGCCTGGCCCTCAGAAGACGTGAAGCCGCCTGGATACGAGTCGAGTAGTGGAACGCCAATCCATCCATATTGCTGCCGCCGACGCGCCGCAGGCGGCGAAGCCGTCGCCGCTTGCGGCCTCTGCGCCCGCGGTGCATGCGTTAACCGTCTGTCTGGCGGGAGTGCCGAACGCCGGCAAGACGGCGCTGATGAATGGCCTGACCGGCGGCGGCTTTCACACCGCCAACTATCCCGGCGCTACGGTCACGCTGTCGCGCGGCAAGAGCCGCGCGGAGCTAGGCCCGCAAGTGACGATTGTTGACCTGCCCGGTGTTCACAGCACCGCCGCGACGACGCCCGAAGAAAGCCTTTCCTGCCAGGTCATCGAAGGCCGCCATCCTTCAATTCATCCCGACGCGCTCATCATGGTCGTTGATGCGACGCAGCTTGAGCGCCACCTGAAATTCGCCTCTTATGTCGCCCGGCAGGGAAAGCCATTTGTCATCGCCCTGACCATGATCGATCTGCTAGCGCAGTCGGGCCAGGCGATCAACGCCACGAAGCTTTCGGCGGCGCTCGGCACAACGGTCGTGGCGGTGGACGGGCGCACCGGCTGGGGCGTTGAAGAGTTGCTGACCGAGCTGCGCCGCGCGGCCGGCAAGCCCTACAATAATCACAACCGGCTGGCGGTGCTCAGTGACGATCCGGTGGAAGCTTACCGCGAGATCGAGCGTTTGCTCGAACAGAGCGGGGCGCTCAGGCGCGGGCGGACGCTACAACTGGCGGCAGATACCATTACGGCACGCCTCGACCGCATCGTGCTGCACCGCTGGCTCGGCTTTCCGATCTTCTTCTTGATCCTTGGGACGCTCTTCGCTTCGATCTTCTGGGCAGCGCAGCCGTTCATGGATTTGATCGATTGGGGCTTCAAGAGTCTCGGTCAGCTGGTGATACAGGTGCTGCCCGCGGGCGTCGTTTCGCGCTTTATCGCCGAAGGCGTGCTGGGCGGCGTCGGCGCGGTCGCGGTCTTCTTCCCACAAATTATCATCCTCTTCTTTTTGATGACGCTGCTCGAAGATTCGGGCTACCTGTCGCGCGGCGCGGCGCTGGTGGACAAGCCGCTTTCATATCTGGGATTGCATGGGCGCTCGTTCGTGCCGATGCTGTCGGGCTACGCCTGTGCGATCCCCGCGGTGCTGGCGGCGCGCACGATTCCCTCAAAGCGCGAGCGGCTGCTGACGATCTGGATCATCCCGCTGATGAGTTGCAGCGCACGGCTGCCGGTCTACGCGTTGTTGCTGGCGGCGCTGTTGCCGGGCGCGGCGGGCAAGGCCGGGTTGGCGCTGGCAACGATCTATGTCGCCAGCCTGCTGACCGGCGCGCTGACCGCCGGCTTGATCAGCCGCTTCATCATGCGCAAGCGGACGGCTTCGATGCTGGCGATGGAGCTGCCGCTTTATCGCAAGCCGCTGATCAAGCCGACGCTGCGCATCACCTGGTCGCGGGCTTCGGCTTACCTGCGCAAAGCCGGCGCGCCGATTGTCGTCATCTCATCGATTCTCTGGCTGCTATCAAACTTCGGCTTCGGGGCGCGCCAGCCTGAACCGCCGGAAGGCCAGCGCCCGCCGCTCGTCGCGTCGAGCGATCTCGACCACTCGTTCGCCGGACAGGTCGGGCAGGCGATGGAGCCGGTCCTGCGTCCGATGGGCGTGGACTGGCGGGTTGGCGTCGGCCTGTTATCGGCATTCGCGGCGCGCGAAGTCTTCGTCAGCACGATGGCCATCGTCTTTCACGTTGCCGACGATGAAGAGTCGCGGCAAGCGGGGCTGCTCGAAAACATGCGCAACGCCACGTTTACCGGCAGCGAGCGGCGCGTCTTTACGACTTCGAGCATCATCGGCCTGATCGTCTTCTTCTTCATCTCTCTGCAATGTCTTTCGACGGTGGCGGTGGTGCGCAGCGAAAGCGGCTCGTGGCGCTTCGCGGCGCTGCAACTGCTCTTCTACAGCGGCATCGGTTATCTGCTCGCGGCGGCCACCGTGCAACTCCTGCGACTGTGCGGCGTCTCATAGCACACGCCGCGTCGCCGTGTCTCTTCTTTGACAGGCGCGGGCCACGCGTCTAAGATAGCCAGCGACCAGGGGCGGGACGGCAAGATATCCGTGCGACGGCGTGCCCCTTCATCGGCACGCCAACCGGGGGCTTGATGAGAGACCGCATCAAATGGACGCTGATCGGCCTGGGCTTCACGTTTGGACTACAGATCATCATCTCGCTACTCTTCTCCGGTATTGCCAACCGCACGGCGCGCAATCAAATAGACATCTGGTGGATGATCGCTTACGGGCTGGCGCTGGGCGCCTTTCTGGTGGGTGGTTTTGTCATCGGCTGGATGAGCGAAGAGCTGCGCGTGTTAGATGCCACGCTGGTCACGGTCGTGGCGCTGGTGCTGGTGTCACTGGTCTACCTCGCACTGCCTAATGCCAGCCGCGGCCAGTTCGTCAGCGGGTATTTCTTAAGCGGCTTCCAGCGCAGCTTAATATTCACACTGCTTTCGCTCGCAGGGGCGGCGGCGGGCGCTTACCTGGGCTGGCACGTCAAAGTGCCGCAGGAACACGCCGTTGACCGCATCGCTTTGCTGGTCGGCCTGCTCGGCGCGGTCATCGGGCCGTTCGTCTTGCTGGCCATCAGCGGCACAGACCCGGCCAGTCCCGACCAGGCCAGCCTGCCCTGGTACGTGCTCGTCCTGGTCATCCTCGTCGTCCTGGTAGTTATCGGCGTCGGCTTTCTGATGTTCACGCGCGAATCACACCCCGAAGATACCTCGATCAGCCCCGACCGCCGCGCCGATGATGGCGCGAAGGACGGCTTGCCGTAACGCGCTAGACGTGGACTTCACCATAAGCCAGCTCGCCCGTCTTCTCGCGGTGCTTGATGATGATGTACGCCAGCCAGCCGTAAAATCCCAGCAGTGTGATGACCACCAGCCAACCCGGCACATAGCCGATGGCAGCGTTGCTGAACAGCTCGCTTGTCGAGTGGATGATCTGGAGCGTACCGTTGCCCGGTTGCAGCGAGCTGGTCGAGGTCTTCAACAGCCAGGCCAGCAACAGGATCAGAAACAGCCAGATGTAATTGCGCCGCAGGCGCCGCGCCATCGCTTCGTTATGCGACAGCGAAAAGCGCGGCAGGCGCAGGTCGTCGCCGAGCTTGTTCATCCAATGCATCGGATCGATCATCTCGCGCGGCGCGAAGATGCGCGCATAGTAGTTGCGCTCGATCAGGCGGACGCGGCTGCGGTACACATCGAAGAAGCGATAACGGCGCGATTCGATCTGTAGCAGCAAAAAGACCAGCACCATCGCAAACAGCAAGACGCCGTGATGCGACTGCGGCGACGACAGCGACACCGACAGCATCGCGCCGGCGCCGGTGATGGCCCAGTTCGTCGTGCGGTCGAGGCGGTCGCGCCAGCTCATCATGCGCGACAGCTCGGCGCGATAATAATGCGACAGCGAGGTGACGTATTCGGAAGAGCTGGTCGGGAAGATCGGCTGACGCGGCTTGAGGGCATCGGGACGAATGGTGATCTCGCTCTCATGCATCATAAAGGGCCTCGCTTGCGCTGAGCGTCTGTGGTTTGTGCGGAAGCCGCGCCGGCAAACGGCCCGCTTCCACAGTGCGGTTTATCATGAAGCGGCGGCCGGTTACAAGCGCCCGGCTTCGAGTAGCCTCCGGTCGGCAGCAAGCGATTGGTAAAAAAGTAAAAGCCGCCGGCCTGATTCTGCGCCAGGCCGGCGGCCTCGGTTCGTCGGTTCGCAAGCGAAGCCTATTTGGCCAGCAGGCTGTCAACGACGGCGGCCAGGTCGTTGACAAAGTCCGAGTTCGGATTGAAGCCGCCGCGCGGCTGGCCCGCTGCCTGACCTTGCCGATTGAGCACGATCACCGTCGGCAGTTGCGGGCGCTTGCCGCCGTACTGCTTGAACGCCGCCTGGTTGGTGTCGCGCGCGACGACCACCGAGCCCACCGGCCCACAAGCTTGCCGCAGTTGCTCGTTGCTCGCTTCGGCGGGCGAATTGACGCTGACCCAGTAAATGCTCACGGGCTTGCCCTGATAGCGTTCGGCGAGCGACGCCAGCGACTGCATCGCGTCACGGCACTGCGGGTCTTGCGTGCCGCTGAAGAGCAGCACGACGACTTTGCCGTGCTGCGCCGCGAGGCTCAGCGATTGGCCGTCGAGCGTCGTGAAGGTAAAGTCTTGCTGCGCGCTTGCCGTCACGCTCAGAACGATGGTGAGCGCAATGGCGGATAAGATAGCTTTGAATTTCCTGGTCATTCGATTCCTCAATACCTGCTTGAATTCATTCACGGGATTAGATGCGATTGGCGCTTCGTGCGTCGCGACGGTCTACAGCGAGCGGGCCCGGCTGTGCTTTTCTTCAACCCGCGTCAATGCCTCTAAAGCTTATTCTATCAGCGCCTCTGGCGAGACAAAAGAACTTTAATCGGTGAGCTTGTCTTTGAAGAAGCCGACGATGCGGTCGGCGTAATGCTGCTTCGCATGGCGTACGCCGCGCGCGTGGCGCGCGCCTTCGATCAGCCACAGGTGACGCTCGCCGGCCAGCGCGTCGTGAATGTTCTGCGAGTGCGTCGGGGCAATCAACTGGTCAGCCGTGCCATGCACGAGATAGACGGGACAGGTGATGCGGGCGGCGAGCGCCAGCGGGTCAACCGCCTGCACGTCGAACTTGCCGCGATAGTTGGCGACCTGGATCGTTGTCCAGACCACAGGGTTGAGCAAGCTGCCCGGCAGGTGCGTCATCCGTTCGAGGAACTCTGAGCTGACGCGGCGCAGGCTGGCAAACGGGCTGTCGGCCCAGACGGCGCGCACCCAAGGGTTATGCGCCGCGACCTGCAAAGCGATGGCCGCGCCCATGCTCTCGCCCGCAAGCCCCAGACAATTGCGGTCAACCTGTTTATTCATCGCCAGCCAGTCAATGGCTGATTCGACATCGCGCCGCTCGTAGAAGCCATAGGTGACAAAGCGGCCTTCGCTGTTGCCGTGCGCCCGCCCGTCAAAGACCAGCACATTGAATCCGGCTTCGCACAACACCAGCGCGCCGCGCAGCACGTCTGTGCGATTCTTCTTAACGCCATGCAGCAGGACAATCGTAGGCCGCGCCGCGCCCGACGCCATCCACCAGCCATAGAGCCGCGTGCCGTCGAAGGAATTGAAGGTGACGTCTTCGAAGCGGACGTTGCGCCGCCTGAGCAGGTGGCGCAGGTGCGGGCTTTTGAGTTGCGTCAGCCGCTTGAGGCGCGGGCGGATCAACGCCTGTGAAAGCTGATAGCAGGTCGCCCCGAAGGCCAGCGTCACCGAGCCGGCGACGCCAAGGGCGACGCCCAGCCCTAGCCACCGCCTGTGCGGCGCCATCGCTGCCGAGTTGATGGCCGCCGTGAGGTTCATCTCTGCGGCATGCTCTTTATCCGCTTCGCCCTGACTCATATGCTCCCCTCCGATGGGCTGCGTCATTAGATGGTACGCAATAGCCTATGCGTTGTTTCCTTTTCGTCCATCCGTGGCGTCCGTCCGTCGTCGTCAATCGTTCGGGGCGACAAGCTGCCGCCGGTTTGGGGGTCACTTTGCTGCTCGATCCGAGGGATTTACCGATTTCATGGCGGTCAACGATGAAATCCGGTGGGGGCGTCCGCTTACTCCTGCCGTCTATAAAGCAACTGGCGTTCACCAACCGCCGAGTTTCGTTGCTTCGTTGCAATTGGCGGCTTATGCTAAAATTCGAAATGAGAGTGAGTCGGGCGGATGGCAACATTCGCCAGGATGGCGCGAGCCGGCGGCCCTGAAAGATCAGACGAACGGATGAAGAATATGTATTGCAACCAATGCGGTCAGGCGCTTCCCCCGACGAGCCGCTTCTGCAATTCCTGCGGTGCGGTAGTCGTCGCCAACAGCAACGTCAATGTCGCGCAGCCGAACTTTGCGCCGCCCGCTGCTGCCGCCGCAGGTCAGTCGCCACTGCCGACGGCGCGGCGCGATGATCTGGCGCCGAATGAGTCGGTCATCTTTGTGCTGCGCCCGACGCTGATCTTCGTGATGGTGCGTTATGGCATTGCCATCCTCATCCTGCTGGCAACGGCGGCGCTGATGGGCTTGATGCACAGCGCCAAGCCGGAATGGTTTACCGGCGTCGTGTCGTTCGTGGTGATCCTCATTGTCGGCGCCATCGCGTTTGCGTCGCCGGTCTACAAGCACTTGCTGCGCCGCCGTGAAGTCTACACGCTGACGAATCACAAGCTGGAGATGCGCTACGGGCTGCTCTCGAAGACGGTGCGCAATATCCCGCTCACTAAGATTCAAGACGTCACCGTGACCGCGTCGTTCTGGCAGCGGGTGATCCACATTGGCGACATCGAAATCGATAGCGCGTCAGAGATGGGCAAGATCATTCTCGACGACATCCACCACCCGGAGCGTTACGCGAACTTGATTTTGGACGAGCTGCGCCGCCGGAACTAAAGCAACGGCGGCGGGGTCTAATGAAGGGCGACAGGGATCGCCTTGAAGGATTCAACCAGAGGATTCGATATCAGGATGCGGCATCAAAAATGGTTTCTCGCGTTGGCGGCGATGGCGAGCTTGTTCGCCGCGTCGCTTTCCGTCCATGCGCAACCGCCCAATGCAGGCAATCAACCGGTCATCGCCGTCACCACCGAACGGCCCCTGGCCGAATTGCTGCCCGATAAACTGGCCGGCGTGAAGGCGACCGGCGACATCAAACCATTCAACGCCGGCAACCTCGCGGAATTGGCCGGCGATCAAGCGACGGTTTACCGCGAATACTACGTGACGCGCGCCGCCGCGCGGCAATATGGCGCGGCTCGCGTTGAAGTCTTTCAATCGTCGCACCCGTTCGGGGCTTTCGGTTTGCTGAGTTTTTACGGCGGCACTAACAGCCCTGCTCCGGACCACATCGGCGCAGGCAGCGCCCGCACGCCTGAAGCGCTGGTCTTCTGGAAGGACAGATATTTTGTGCGCGTGACGGCGGCGAGTGGCCAGCCACACATGCCGGTTAACGGCGACGCGACGCTGGCCCGCGCCATTGCCAATGCGCTACCGACGACGAAGCTCGACGAGCACCCGGTCGTCTTCCGCAGCCTGCCGACGACGCCGCGACCGGTAAGCAGCCCGCGTTATTATCTCGGCCCGGAAACGCTCAACACGGCAGTTGCCGGCACGCGCGACCTCTACGCCTTCAATGGCGACGCCGAAGCCGTGGTCGCAGAGTATGAGCAGAAGCCTGACGCGGAGACGGAGAGACACGGCGACGCGGCGATAGGCGACGCTGTCCCCGCGCCCCCGCGCCCCCGCGCCCCCGACAGCGCCGATGAAGCTCATCATCATCGAATACCACACGCCGCAGTTTGCCTATGACGCCATCAATCGCGCCAACGAATTTGTCAACTCGCTGCCCGAAGCCGAACAGCAGCACATCATCATCAAGCGTGAAGGGAATTACATTGTCGAAGCGGTGAGCTTCAACGACCGCAATGCCGCACAGGCCATCGTTGATGCCGTGCAGTACCCTTACGGCGTACAGTGGCTGCATCATCCGAGCATCCCGAGCCCCGACCCGTTCCGCGCCCAGAAGGCGGCGCAGATGCTGCTGTCGACGTTTAGCCTGCTCGGCGTCCTGCTCGGCTCGGTGCTGGTCGCCGGCTGCATCTTCGGCACGACGATGTTTTTGAAGCGGCGCAAGCATATGCAGGCGGCCTTCTCTGACGCCGGCCAGATGCTGCGGCTTGAGATTGACCCGTTTGAAAAAACCATCCTCGGCCTGCCGCCCAAAAGGAGTGAATAGTGACCAGTGACCAGTGACAAGACAGAATTCCCTTCTTGTCACTGGTCACTGGTCACTGGTCACTGGCGAAGCCTCATGCCCAACTCGGTTCTCATCGTAGACGACGAAGAAGGAATCCGGCGCACGCTTTCGGGGGTGCTCGAAGACGAAGGTCTGTCGGTCGAAGCCGCCGCGTCGGGTGAAGACTGTTTGAAGGCGTTTGAGCGGCGCATCTTCAGTTGCGTGTTGCTTGATGTCTGGCTGCCGGGCATTGACGGCATCGAAACCCTTGAGCGGTTGAAGGCGGCCTATCCCGAAACGGCGGTGATTATGATCAGCGGGCATGGCAGCATCGAAACCGCTGTGCGCGCGACGCGGCTGGGGGCGCTCGACTTCATCGAGAAGCCGTTGCAAATTGATCGCACGATCCTTGCGGTGCGCAACGCGCTGCGCCAGAAACAACTCGAAGCCGACAACCTGCACCTGCGCCAACAGCTCGACGATTATGTGATGATCGGCGAGAGCGTGCCCATGCGCGCCCTGCGCCAGCAGATCGCCGTTGCCGCGCCGACCAACGGGCGCATCTTGATTTATGGCGAATCGGGCACCGGCAAAGAACTGGTGGCGCGCGCCCTGCACCATGGCTCGCCGCGCGCCGCGCTGCCGTTTGTCGAGCTGAACTGCGCGGCGATCCCCGAAGAGCTGATCGAGTCAGAACTGTTCGGTCACACCAAGGGCGCATTCACCGGCGCGACTCAGGCCAAGCGCGGCAAGTTCGAGCAGGCCGACGGCGGCACACTGCTGCTCGACGAAGTCAGCGATATGAGCTTGAAAGTTCAGGCGAAGGTCTTGCGGGTGCTTGAAGAGCAGCGCTTCGAACCGGTCGGCTCGAATAATTCAGTCAAAGTAGACGTGCGGATCATCGCGGCGACAAACAAGAGGCTGGATGAAGAGATCGAACGCGGCACGTTTCGCGCTGACCTGTTCTACCGCCTCAATGTCATCCCCTTCGAGCTGCCGCCACTGCGCGAGCGCCGCGAAGACATTCCTCTCTTAGTCGAGCACTTCAACCGCAAATACTCTGCCGGCTATAATCGCGCGCCGAAGCGCTTCGACGACGAGGCGCTCGAACGCCTGAGTGCTTACGAATGGCCGGGCAACGTGCGCGAGCTGCGCAATACGGTTGAGCGCGTCGTCATCATGAGGGCGAAAGAAACGATCACGGCAGACGACCTGCCAACGTTCGGCAGCGCCGAAGGCGTGCGCCCGCCGACCAGTTATAACTTCACCTCTTATCGCGAAGGCCGCGACGCCTACGAGCGCAATTACATTCTGCGCAAGCTCGCCGAATGTGACGGCAACATCACTCGCGCCGCCGAAGCCTTAGGCATTGACCGCTCGCACCTCTATCGCAGAATGAAAGCACTCGGCATCAGCGACAAGCGCCTCGGCGGCGTCGGTTGAACACGACCGCCGGCTTTCCGCCGCTTACCGTTTTATTCTAAGCGGCGTGTGAAGGTGAAGGCGTTGCTCAACGCGCCATCCGTGTTCCGCACTTGAACGGTCACGGCCTGCCCTTGCGGCAGGCGCTTGCCGGCTTTTTTGCCAATCAGCCGGGTCGTCGAATTCGCCGCGTCGTTTTCGGTCTTCTGCGGTTCACCGTTGACCAGTACCACCGCGCCCTGGTCGAAGTTCTCACCGCTGACAACGAGCTGTTTGCCCGAAAGCGAAACGCCGGTGACGCGCGGCGCACCCACCTTGAACAGGAAGGCGTCCCCCTGTCCCGAATAAGCTGCCTGCATCGCGCCGCGTGTCGGCAGGTCGGAGGATTCCGTCCAGCCGGCGACGTAAACATCGCCGGCGGCGCTGACCGCAACGGCCTGCCCCCAGGTCGCATCTTTGCTGCCGCCGAAATAAGTCGAAAACGACAGTGCCGCGCCCGCCGGGTTCAGCTTCGCCAGGAATGCCGGGTTGGCCTCGCGCGGCTTGCTGGATTGCAGCGCGCTTTGTGTTGGGAAGTCACTTGAAAAGGTAAAGCCGGTCACATAGGCGTTGCCCGCCTGATCTACGGCGATGGCGAATGCCTCCTCGCCGCCGTTACCGCCCAGGTAAGTCGAATAGACTAGCGCCGACCCTGAGGCATTCACTGTCGCGACGAAGGCGTCCTTGGGATCATTGACTCCGGTGTAGACCGTCGAGGCGTCGCGCGGGTCGAACGCCAAGAAATCGATGTCGCCGGCGATGCCGACCTCCTGCCAGTTGTTGCCGCCGTCGGCGCTCTTGAAGATGCCATCCTCCGTGCCCAGGTAGAGCGTCGTCGGCGTCGTCGGCACGGCCACGAAATCGCGCAGGTTGAACTGCGGCGGCAGGCCATTACTGATCCTTGTCCACGTGCGCCCGTCGTCTGTGCTCTTGCCGATGCCGCCGCCATAGTCGTAGCCATAGAGGATGCCTGAAGAGTTCGGGTCCACGGCGCGCGGCGAGTAGCCCGTGTGGTCGCTCATCAGCCGCCACGACTGCCCGCCATCCTGAGTTCGATAAAGCAGGTAGGCGGTATTCAGAAAGAGCCGCGTCGTGTCATGCGGGTCGATGACCAGGGCATCCGGCCTCTGCAATATCGCCGGCACCGAGATCACTTCTTGCCAGCTCGCGCCGGCGTCCGTGCTCTTGAAAAAATAGTGTGGCTGCGGCGGCCCTTGCGGCGCGCCACCACCGAGGAAGTAGCCGAAGACATAAAGTGTGGCCGGATGCAGCGGATCGATCAACAGGCTATAGCCCCCAAAAGTCGGCGGCAGTCCGCTACTGGCCGCCGCCCACGTCGCCCCGCCATCGGTGCTCTTGATGACGTTGGGGTAGGTGCCATAAATGGTCGAGGGGTGGTCGGGGTCAATGACGAGGTCGCCGACATTCTGCCGGCTCACCTGCCGCCAACTGTCGCCGCCGTCCGTGCTCGTATACAACCCATCATTGTTATCGAGGTAGAGGTGGCCGGCGGCTTTCGGGTCAACGGCGAGCGCGTACGCCGTTGACGTCGCCAGGCCCGTGTTGCTCCGTTGCCAGCGCCGCCCGCTGTTGACGCTCTTGTAAAAGCCGCCGCCGGATTGACTCTTCAAACTGCCCGCCGTCGTCGGCAGGTTGAGCGAAAAGGTTGTGCCCGCGACATAGGCATTGCCCGCCGCGTCCACGGCAATCGCGCTGCCGCTATCGGCGTTTGAACCGCCGAGGTAGGTCGAATAAACCAGCGCCGTCCCGCTTGGGTTGAGCTTGGTGACGAAGGCGTCGCTCGACGGCAGCGAGGGCGGGGCAGCGGCGTTGCGGGATTGCAGCGCGCCCGCCGTCACCGGGAAATCGCTTGAATAGGTGGTGCCCGTCACATACGCGTTGCCGGCGGCGTCCAGCGCCAGCCCGCGCCCTTCATCGCCGCCGCTGCCGCCCAGATAAGTCGAATAGACCAGCGCCGTGCCCGAAGCATTGAGCCTGGTCACAAAGGCGTTTCGATAGCTGTTGAGCGCCCGTTGCACGGCTTCCGAGGTCGTTGGAAAATCACTTGATTGGGTGCTGCCGGTCACGTAGGCGTCGCCAGCGGCATCGACGGCGATACCGTTGCCCACCTCATAACCGCTCGACTCCGGCCTGCCGCCGCCCAAGTAAGTCGAATAATCGAGCGCGCCGTCCGCCCTCAGTTTCACGACGAAGGCGTCGAGACTCCTGCCGCCGGCGAGCGCCGTTTGAAACGCGCCGGCAGTGACCGGGAAGTCGCTCGAAAGGGTCGCCCCGGTCACGTAAGCATTGCCCGCGCGGTCTACGGCAATCGCGTTAGCGCTATCGCTACTGCTGCCGCCCAGGTAGGTCGAATAGATTAACTCGGTGCCCGCCGCGTTGAGCTTGGCGATGAACACGTCGGCATAGGGCTGCTGGTTGTGCGCCGGCTGCATGGCGGCCTTCAGCGGCAAGTCATAAGAGTAGGTGTTGCCGGTGATGTAAATATTCCCCGACGCATCGACCGCCACGCCATTGGCCCGGTCTTCGCCGTGGCCGCCGAAGTAGGTCGAGTAACTGAGGACGGGATCGATGACCAGCGGCAGGCGCTTGTCGTATTGGCCGACGAGAAAGCGCACCTCGCGTTTGCCGCAGACCAGATAACGGGCGGGAACGGCTTTGCGAGGGCCGCCGGCGATCTGGTAAGCCACCGGCCTCGCCTGGCGAATCGTGCCGGCGGAGGTGTCAATCAGCAGGCCGCCCGAGTCATCAAGCCGGATTCGCTCCGCGCCGTCGAAGCGCCAGCGGATCGCCGCGTAACTGGCTCCCGGAGCCACGTTGAAGTCGTATTCGAGTTGCGCGCCCGAACCATAGTAGACGACATCCACGCCGCCGTAGACCTGCTCAGCTTTGAGGCGTGAGTAGGTCGGCACGTTCGCCCGCCATCGCTTTGGATCATTGCCGATGAGGTAATGAGTCGGGGTCAGCCCTTGGGCTTCGCCGACCAGCCGGGCACGCCGGCGCGCGCCGACTAACCGCATGCGCAGGGTTGCGGTCAGGGATTGATCAGCCGCCGCGTGGCGGCGGCGCGGAGCCGCTCGGTCGCGGCGCGATCCAGGAAGCTGCTCGTTCGCATGAAGCGATCCCGCATTCCGTGGCAATCCCAAATTCGCGCCGCAACCAAGCCGCCCCGCGCCGTCAGCCATTCGCATGGCCAGTGCCGCTTCGGTCGCTGTGAGAGTAATGTTACAATCGCCCGCACGCGCCAGAAATTTCCCCGGCACGTTCGGGTCGCCGGCTTCAAAGCGCAACGGCAATCGCTTGAAAGCCTCAGGGCTGAGCCTTCCCGCACTAGCCGTCGGCGGCCTCGGCTCGCCGGTAACCATAGGAGTTGCCGCGGCCCGCTGGCTCGCCATCGTCGTCGTCATCGGCAAACAGGCGCTGACGGTGAAAGCGATCATCGCCGCGACTGTGCAAGCGAGACAAGCGGTTGATCGTCTTGCCGGGCGACCAGGAAAACTGCCGGTGGCGCTCATAACTTACTCCTGACCATTCGACCATCGGTCGCAAACCTGGAGGTGAGGCCGAACCCCGGTGCTCACTTGTGCATTCACTGTGCCAGAATCAGAAACTTTGTGAATTTCATCACACAGCGAATCTAACTGCCGCCGGCACGTGATTTCAGCCGACGTGCGGCAAGCGACACATCCCATCCGAGGCCGCGTGTGGTAACAATGTGCCGGGAAGTAAGTAGCAGCGGTGGGAAATCAGTAGTCAGTAAATAGTTGCCAGTTGCCAGTTATCAGTTGTCAGTTGTCAGTGACTGCGAGATCGTTAGACCTTTGCTGCAACTAACAACTGATAACTGATTACTGACAACCGGCAACTGGCAACTGACTACTGTCTGCTGGTTGAGACGGCGGTCACGCGCAGGTTGTCGAGGTAGAAACCTTCGAGCCGCTTGCGGTTGATTTCCGCTGTCGAGGCGTTGAAGGCGAAGCTCAGAAAAGTTTGGCGCTTGCCGAGAAAATGCAGATCGATGCGGGCGCTTTGAAATGTCGGGTCGGCGTCCGGGCGCAGGTCGTACGTCAGCGTCATCGGCGGCTCGCCGGCGGTCGTCGTGCCGCTGCCGATGAACGGATAGTTGCGCGCCGCAAGCGTCAACATATCGGCGGGCGTCTGCATGGTGCCGCTGAAGTAATAATCGAATTCAAGCTGCGGCTTGACCAGCGCCTGAAGATCGATAGCCGGCGTGTAGGCGGTTCCCGAGCTGCCCGATGGGGTATACGACTTGCCCTCATCAACGCCCTTGCGCTTAGCGAAATAGAGCGATTGCGGTGGGCTCGCCGCGCGCCGCGTCGTCAGATGCCAGTTGCCGAACAGCGTCCAGTCGGGCGCCTCCTGCTCAAAATTCACCGCATAGACGGCCACCCGCCGGCCCGCTGTGGCGCGCACCTCAACCGCTTCAGGGACCCCGGCATTGTTGCGGGCGTTGGCATAGCTGAAGACGATTTCGTCGCCGGCTTCTGCGATGATGCTTGCAGCAGGCTTGCTGCCCGTCGCAGGCGACACCACCGGCAAGCTGACAGCGAAGTGGCCCGCTCCGTCGGCGCGCAGCGTCACGGCAAGGTCGCTGCCGAGGCGCTGATTCGTGACATGCACTTCAGCCGAGACGGCGTTCATCAGGTCGCGGTCGCTGAGAATGAGGCTGACGTTTTCACCGATGACGAGAGGCGCGTCGGGGCGGTCGTTCATCACCAGCGATCCGGCAGTCGCTTCAGCCGGCACGTCATAGGCTTCGACCGCCGGCATGCGGTAGCCGGTGCCGCTCGTCGCCAGTTGCGTTGTCGCCGACCGGCCAAGGCCGCGGCCGGCGAAAGCGCGCCAGATCAAGTCTTGATTGGCGCCCTGATTGGTCGTCCGGTCGGCCAGCAGAATGGCGTCGCGAGCGTCAATGAAAGACGGCGTGAGCGGCGTCACCTTCAAGCCGTTGATGACCAGGCGCTCTGCCGCCACGCGCCCGGCGTCAAAGCCATAGCGCTGGATAAACGATTGCCGCAAGTCCCAGAGCATCGAGCACCAGACGGTGCCCTGCGCATGGACTTCGGGGTTGAAGCGAATGTCGCCGAAGGTCAGCGGGTCTACATCCATTCGCGTCGAGTACGGATAAGCGCGGACGCCGCGCGCGCGCTGTGTAACATAAACCCCGGTCGGCGCAGGGGCGTCGAGCGCCCGGTCGCTCGGCGTCAAAAACGACATGGCGAAGAAATCCGACCAGCCTTCGCCCATGCCATTGCCCTGATTGGAGCGCAACCCGAGCGCGTTGTCCGTGCCCGCCAGCCGCGTCGAAACGCCATGTGTATATTCGTGGATGATGACACCGGCATCATAAGACGAATCGAGTTCGCGGGTCGCTCCGTCTGTTGTGTTTGTCCACATCAACATGGCGAGCAGCGGCGGCGAGCCGTCGAGCGTCGGATTAAAGTAAGCGTTATTACGAACCGTCTGGCCGCTCGCCGGGTCCACCCGCGCGCCGCGCAAGGTGTCTGCGCGCACAGGGTCGCCGGCGGCGCCGCCTTTGCCGAAGTTATCGCTCTGAAAGTTGCGCGCCGCTTCGTTGAAGCCGAGCGCGTAGAAGCGGTCGTGCGCGACGTTGACCCAGTAAAAGAGATTGGCCGCCGACGCGTCGCTTGAGTCGAGCGGCGAGCGTTCCAGGTCGAGCGGAAAATCGAACGTCCCATCCGCCGCCGCACGCACAAGGCTGCCGCCGCTCATGTCGGGGTTGAAATAAACGCGAGTGTTGTTGCCTTCGGTGCGGTCGCTGCCGACCCAGCCCTGCGGCGAGGCGGTAGGGTCGCCACCCAGCGGCATCGGTTCGCGCTCCGCTGTGAGCGGATTCTCATGTGTGAAGACGCGCGCCATCGGCGCGGCGAAGCTCATGGTGAGCGCGTCACGGCGCAAGGCTTCGCCGCTGTGGGCGTCAATCAAAATCAGGTAAGCGTCGAGCCTTGAAGGCACGCCATAAAGCAACACTTGATACGCCAGTCGCACGTCGTCGCGGCTGATCGGATAATAGACGAGGCTGGCTTCCGAGCGGCTGTCGACTTCGTCGGAAGCGAAGACGACGCGCTCGCGGGCGGCGAGTCGTTCTGTCGTGGAACTAACCGGGGCCGTCAACCGCGCGCCGCAGACTAGAGCGGCGCGGCGCAGGGCGTCTTCGGCGGAAAGCTGCGGGTTGGCAGCAACTGCGCGGCGCGCGAGCCCTGGCACAAAGCTCCCCGAAGCGGCGAGGACGCGGCGCTCGCCGTCAAGAACAAAGAGCATCTCGGAATCGAAGACTCGCAGGCCACCGACGCGCTGTTCGAGCGCCAGCCGCGTGAAGCCCGGGACGTCTTCCAGCGCAGCAACCCGCGCTTCGTCCAACTCGCTGCGCTCAATGCCGTAGAGCGCGCGGTTGGCTTCAACGAAGCGCCGCGCCGCCGCCGCCGCGTCATCCCTGGACGCAGCGGTCAATGGCGCGCCGAGCGAAAACAGATGATGCGGCGCGTCCAGCCAGTCATTCCAGCGCAGCGTCGCTTGCTGGCTTGCGGCGCGGCTGGTTGCCAGCAATCGTTTCTTCTGTTCGATGTCAACGAGGTGGCGCGGGCGCAGGGCGCGGAGGTCGAAATCCGGCAGGGCTTCGTAATCGGCCTGAGTTGGGCTCGCCGCCGGGCGCGCGGCAAGCTTTGCCGACGCCGGCCATTGCACAACAATCAGGAAGAGAGCAAAAAACAACCAGGCGACTCTCGCCGGGGGCAACGAGTTGAGACGCACGACAAACTCCTTCTCAATCAGGTTCGTTGGAGAGGTTGAACAAGAAGCGAAATCGCGAAACCAATTATAGCAGAACTGCGCGGACGAGAAAGGCCAAAGCAAGCGCGGCGGTGTTGGCGGCGCATGGCGGTGCGCCGCTATAATCGCCGAGGCGAGAGTATGTGCGCGAAAGTCAATTTATGATCTCAGCCATTCTTCTTGCGGCGGGCGAGTCGCGGCGCATGGGCGAGTTCAAACAACTGCTCAGATTCGCCGGCCAGACGTTCGTCGAATGCTGCGCCGACCGACTGTTGGCGGCTCGGATTGATGAAGTCGTCGTCGTCACCGGCCACCGCGAAACGGACGTGCGCCGCGCGCTCGACGGGCGAGCCGTGCGCTTCGCGCATAACCCGGATTATCGTGAAGGGATGAGCTCGTCGGTTAAGTGCGGTATCGCTGCCGTGTCGCCCGCCGCCTCGGCTGTTCTGGTCGCGCTGGTTGATCAGCCGCAGATTGAGACTTCGATCATCAATCGCGTCATCGATGAATATGAGCGGCGCCGGGGGCTCGTCGTCATCCCGACTTACGGCGGGCGCAACGGTCACCCGGTCCTGATCGATCTGCGGCTGCGCGACGAACTGCTGGGGTTCGACCCCGCGCAAGGCTTGCGGCAGGTCATTCATGCGCACGCCGATAGCCTCGTGCATATTGAAGTAATGACCGATTCGGTGCTGACTGATTTTGATTATCCCGAAGATTATCGGCGGCTGATCGAACCTTAAAAAGCATGGCTACGGATTGCTCAACACTTATTACTCAGCGGCTACGGAGTGCCCATCAAAAAACCGAAGGCCGGAGCATGCTCCGGCCTTCGCGCTGAAATTAACCTGTGGAAGTGCCGCCTTAAACGGCAATCTTTTCTGTCCGCGCCGCGCGTGCCGCGGCGTCGAATGGAATCACCCGGCCCGCCGAAGCGCTGGTCTGTTCGGCGATCCGCTGGGCGCGCAGTGCCATTGCCTGTAGCGCCATCGTCGAGGCCAGAATGTAGCTGTGACCGCCGCATTGGTGGCAATTACCGTGTTGATCGAGAAACGTCTTACGGGCTATTAGATTATAGCCTGAGCAATCACCGCAGATGATCTGCACACCCAGGGTCGGAATCTGTGGACGCGGCGCGCGCAGTTGCGTCGGGTCTTCTTTGCGCCCCTTGAGCAGAAACAGGGCGGTTAAACTCAGAGCAAATACGGTCGCCGCAATAATAATCATCATAATTCTCTCCTCGCTTTCGCCTGTCGCCATTTCAAAGCGGCCAAACTGCTCGCCGCATTTCCCTATCTTACGAACGTTCCCCCGCTTGAAGATTGCTACGCCACAACTGTAGCAACGTCTATGCCAGCGATAGAAAGCACCAGGCAGCCGGTGCGAGGCGCAAGATTTTCAATTTGCAGATAGTCTGTTTATAGCCGCCAGATGAGAAATGAGATAAAAATGCATTGAGCTGCGCAATTCTGAACCCTCATATTTCAGTTGGAAGTTTCTGCTAAGGAAGAAGAGGGAGTCTGGGTGGATGAAAATAAGGCGCACAGGTAGTCAGATCGCTACACTTGCGCCTCAGTTGTCGGCGGAAGGTTCGCTTAACATCCGGCCTCAACCGGCTCAGGACCGTCTGGTGGCGCGAAAGATCCACAGCAGCAGCATCGCACCGATGAGGGATAGTATCCAGCTACGGCTCGGCGTGAAGTACCCCGTGCCGCGTTGCGGTCCCCAGATCAGGCTTCCGATGAAGCCGCCGACGACGCTGCCGGCGACGCCGAGAACCGCCGTCATCAAACAGCCCATCGGGTCGCGGCCCGGCATCAGCAAGCGCGCCAGCGCGCCGATAATCAACCCGACGATCAACCAGCCGATAATCTCGCCTATCATTTGCCTGTCTCCTGATTTTCAAACTGCTGCCGCACCGCTGTTTTTGACCGGCCCATAAGCCGGCGCGCAGCCACTACGCTCACCGAAAGCTGATTTGATCTTAGAGGCGCGGTGATGGCATGTCAACGCGCTTAATGGCCGGTGCGCTTGATGTAGCAGCGGTTTGATGTCTGGCGGATGACGTCGGGGATGTTCTTGTTCAGCGACAGGGCGCGCAGGTCGCGGGTCTGTATGCGGTTGAGGAAGCCGAGACTGATGGCGATGGGCGTGCGCGGGTTGCGCACCAGATTATGAATCACGGCGTAGCCCTTCACCCAGGCGCGGTTCGAGCCGATTTGCCGCAGCACGTCTTCATGAATCGACTTGATCGAAGCGATATATTCGATCTCATTGTCGGTAAGGCGCGGGTTGCGCATCACCGCCGAAGCGACCATGCGGTTCGGGTCGCGCACCAGGATCAAGCGCGCCTCGCGCGTCCCCTTGATGGCCAGCATCACGCGGTCTTTGATGCTCATCAAAGCGATCTGCTGAAAGACCGGCATGCGGTCGGTGGTAATCTGCGTCATCTCCGCGGCGTGAATCTCTTCGACGATGGGGCTGATATCGAACGTTTCGTGCGCCTCGGGCGGGCGCTCGTCGAATGGCCCGAACTCGCTCTCGTATTCGGTGATCAGTGAATCGTCAATGCCTTCTTCGATAAGGCCGAGGCGGATCAGGTCGTCTACGTCTTCGATAGAGACCATCTGCCGCCGCTTCTCTTCTTCAACACGGGTGGCGGCTTCGGCTTCGGCGCGGACGCGTTGCTCGTCGGCGACCAGTTGCGCGCCGAACTGTTTCTCGAAGAACTCCTGGCGCACTTCGCTGGCGCGGCGCTCGGCCTCAAAGCTGCGCGCCGGGTTGGATAGAATCGCTTCGATGATGCCGGGCGCCCGAATCAGGCTCTGCTGCTTGAGCGAAATGGCTTCGATGATCGAAGCGTCTTTGGTCTGTCCGGCCAGGATGACCAGCGCTGAATCGGGCGTCGCGCGGTTGAAGATGGCGGCTTCAATGACTTCACGCGGCGCGCGCGGCCACAGACAGAGGAAGCCGAGCACCTCGGGCGGCGCATCGGGCGCGGCGGCCAGCGCCGCGAAGGATTCGGGCTTGAGCGTGTCTATCGAGGCTGCCGCGGTGTCGCGCACGCCAGGGTCCGTGTCACCGGACAGGGTGACCAGCGACTCCAGCAACTCTTCGTTGCTGAATGGCAGCAGACCGCGCGCTGCCGCCAGCTTGATGGTCGGCGGCGCGGTGCCCGAACGGATGGTGTCTAAAATCTGATTCGAGATAGCTGCGACTCCGCAGGGGTTTCAAGAGCATCAAGCAGGAGCTACTTTCGCGGGGACTGGCGATGAGGGCAATTTACTACAGGTTCAGGTGATGTTCAATCGTTTCCTCTTTCTCCGCTTAGAGATTGCCCTTGCGCAGCTCTTCGGCGAGATAGTCGCAAGCGCGCCAGCAGAGCGCAATGATCGTTAGCGTGACGTTCTTCTCGGAAACCGAAACGAACGAGCTGCCGTCAGTGACGAAAAGATTCTTGACGTCGTGCGCTTGATTGAAGCGGTTTAGCACGGCGTGCTTCGGGTCGTCGCCCATGCGACAGGTGCCGACTTCGTGCGTCGCATCGCCGGGCGGCGGCGGCGGGTTGCGGCGATAGGGGAAGACTTCGGCACCGGCGGCGCGCAGCAACTCTTCGGCGGTGTCGTACATGGCGTCGGCCATCTTTAAATCATTGTCGCCCCAGCGGGCATTGAAGCGCAGTTGCGGAATGCCATAACGGTCTTTCAGCCCGTTCGGATCAATCTCGCAGTAGTTCTCAAAGCGCGGCAGGCTTTCACCGAATCCCGCGACGCCGATGGTCGTCGGATAGTGCTGGCGCACGTCGCGCTTGAACTCCGAGCCGAAGCCTGCAATCCCGCGCGAAACCCACGGAAACATCGGTGCGCCGCTTGAGGGTTGAAACTGCCAGCCGCGCAGCATCGCTGCCTTGCGCCCGCCTTTGATGTTCGTAAAGCGCGGCACGTAGATATGACCGCCGCCGGCGCCATCGTCATTCGTGACTCGCGCGCCTTTCAACTGCGGCAGCACACCGCTCAGGAATCCCGACTTGATGCTGTCCATCAGGTAATGGCCGAGCACGCCCGACGAGTTGGCCAGGCCATTCGGGTATTCGCCGGTCTTCGAGTTCAGCAGGATGCGCGTCGTCTCCATCGCGCCGGCGCCCAGCACAATCGTCTTCGCGTAGACTTCGTAATCCTGCTTGCTCTTTGTATCAATAAAAGCGATGCCGCGCGCCCGATTGGTTTTGGCGTCGAGCAGCACGCGATAAGCGGCAGCGCCTGTGCGCAGGGTGAAGTTCGGTTTGCCGAGCAGCTTCGGGATGATGGCGTCGAGCGTGCAGAACCGCGATGAGGTGTCGCAGCCGCGCCCGCACTCGCCGCAGTAATGACAGGCAGCGCGGCCTTCATGGTTGCGCGTCAAGACGGCGGCGCGCATCGGGATCACCGGAATGCCGATCTTCGCGCCGCCGCGCTTGAACATCGCTTCGCCGCAGCGCATGGCCGGCGGCGGCAAGTAGTTGCCGTCGGGCAGCACGGCCAGTCCTTCGCGTGTGCCGTAGACGCCCATCAAGGTTTCGGCGCGGTCATAATAGGGCGCGAGGTCCTGGTAAGCGATGGGCCAATCGTCGCCGTAACCGTCCTGCATGGACCTGGGCTTGAAATCCCATTCGCTGAAGCGCAGGCTGACGCGGCCCCAGGTGTTGGTGCGCCCGCCGACCGCATGGATTCGCGTCCAGTGAAAGTCCGTGCCCGGAGCCAGCGCATAGCGATCAACGCGCGGGTTGACGTAGAGGTGTTCGGTGTAGGCATCGATCTTCCACAGGCCGTCGTACTGGCCGGGCTTGCCGCGCCCGCGAAACGGCATCTCATAAGGCCACTTGTGCGACGTGATGTAACTCGTCGTCGGGTCCCACTTCGGGCCGATCTCCAGCAGCAGCACGTTCAGCCCTTTGTTCACCAGCACGTGAGCGGCGATGCCGCCTGCCGCGCCGCTGCCGACAATGATGGCGTCATAGATGATTGGCTTGCTCATAAACAATTCTGAGGTACAAAAATACTAACCTGCTTGCTCGTTCTGTATCAATGCGAAGAGATGAGCGGAGAGCGCAGTAGCGAAGGGCGGCCCGCGATGAAGCCGCCCTTCTTTATCCGTCGTTAATTGCCGTCGGCTTTCTGCTTGACTAGGACGGCGGGGATGTCCTGGTCGCGCACCAGCTTGTTAAACGCCGGCAGATCGGTCTTCATGATCTGATCGAGCGTCGCCAGTTGCGCATTGATGGCCGCGGCCAGCTCGTCGTAAATCACATACGCCTGCGCCGATGGCGCGGCATCCGAAGCCGCCACGACGCCGCCCAGCGCCGCCAGCCGGTTGTTCAAACGGATCGGATAATTCAGCGGGTCCTGGCTGCTCTGGTTCTTCGTTTGATAAAGCGCCTCTTCGACCACCGTCATCTTCTCGCGCAGCGCGCGCCCGGCGTCGAGGACGGGCTTGCTGTTCGGCTGATCTTTGACGCGCGCCGTGATCTCTTCGATCTGCTTGCGCGCCTCGCGGATACGCGTGATGGCGTCGGTCGTCTCGTTGAACTTGTCGCGAATCTTCGTCAGCAGCTCGAACTGCTTCTGAAAATCGGCCACGGTCGTTTCGAGTCGCGGGTCTTTCATCACCTCGAAGCTCTGCGTATAAGTTTTGCCGCCGGCGGTGAGCTTGACTTGATACGTCCCCGGCACGGCGCGCGGCCCGCGTGTGTCGCCTGACCACATGATCAACCCGGGGAAGCGCTTCGCGTCGTCGTAACGCAAATCCCAGATGAAGCGGTTCAAGCCGGCGTCGGCGGGCAGTCGCACAGCACCGCCGCGCGGCGGCCCTTCTTCCTGCTGCTCCATGGTCGGCGGCGTCGGGCTGGGCGGCCCGGCTTCGGGCTTGGCGACGCGCGCCGTGTACTTCTTGACGGAATGGCCCGCCGGGTCGAACAGCTCAAGCGTCACGTCGGCCTTCGGCTTCTCTTTCAGGTAGTAATAGATCACCGCGCCAGCGGGCGGGTTCTGCCCCGCGGTCGCCGTGCGCGACGCTTGAAAGCCGCCGCCCGGCAAGCGATACGTGTCTTCGGGCTTGAACAGGTAAGCGTCCGCCGCTGCCGCATCGCTCATTTGATGGAGCGCCGGCAGGTCGTCGAGAATCCAGAAGCTGCGCCCCTGTGTCGCGGCGATCAAATCTTTTTCGCGCTTGTGAATCGTCAGGTCGGTGATCGGCACCACCGGCAGGTTGAGCTGAAGCGACTGCCAGTGATCGCCATCGTCGAACGATACGTAGAGGCCGGTCTCTGTGCCGGCGTAGAGCAGGCCGCGCCGGCTTGGGTCTTCGCGGATGACGCGAGTGAAAGCCGTATCGGGGATACCTGTGGTGATCTTCTTCCACGACTTGCCGTAATCGCTCGTCCTGTAGAGGTACGGCTTATAGTCGTCGAACTTGTACATGGTCGCCGCGACGTATGCGGTGCCCGGTTGGATGGCCGACACGTCAATTGAATTCACCTGAATCCATTCGGGCATGTCTTTCGGCGTGACGTTCTGCCATGACTTGCCGGCGTCGCGCGTCACTTGCACCAGGCCATCGTCGGAGCCCGACCAGATGACGCCACGCTCAAGCGGCGATTCCATGAGCGTAAAGATCGTGCAGTAATACTCGATGCTGGTGTTGTCTTTGGTGATCGGCCCGCCCGACGAGCCTTGCTTTGACTTGTCGTTGCGCGTCAGGTCAGGGCTGATGACGTCCCAGCTCTGGCCTTCGTTGGTTGATTTGAAGACCACGTTGCCGCCGGCATAAAGCGTGTTCGGGTCGTGCGGCGAAAAGACGATGGGGAAGTTCCACTGGAACCGGTATTTCAAATCACTCGCCGGGTGACCCATCGGGTTGTCGGGCCACGGGCTGACGTTGCGCTCCTGGCCCGTGCGGTGATCGCGGCGCGTGATCAATCCGCCGTAGGAACCGGCGAAAACAATATTGGAATCTTTCGGGTTGGGCGCGATCCAGCCTGATTCGCCGCCGCCGACGTCGTACCAGTCGGACGTGCCGATGCTGAAGTCGGTCGTGCGGCTAGCGATGCGCACCGTCGAGTTGTCCTGCTGCGCGCCATAGATGTTATAAGGAAAATCATTGTCGGTCACGACGCGATAAAACTGCGCCGTCGGCTGATCTTCTTCGCTCCAGCTCTTGCCGCCGTTGAGCGACACTTCGGCGCCGCCATCATCGCCTAAGATCATGCGGTTCGGGTCCGCGGACGAGAGCCAGAGGTCGTGACAGTCGCCGTGATGAATGTTCTCGAACCCGGTGAACGTGCGCCCGCCGTCGTTCGAGCGATACATGCCGGTGTTGAGCACGTAAACCGCTTCCTGGTTCTGCGGGTCGGCGTAGATGCGCGTGTAATACCACGCGCGCTGCCGCAGGGCGCGCTGCTGGTTGGTGCGCTGCCATGTCTTGCCGGCGTCGTCCGAGCGGAAGACGCCGCCGTCTTCGGCTTCGACGATGGCCCACAGCCGGTCAGGGTTCGCGGGCGAAACCGTGATGCCGATGTTGCCGACGATGCCTTTGGGCAAGCCCGAATTGCGCGTGATCTCTGCCCAGGTGTCGCCGGCGTCGGTTGATTTGTAGATGCCGCCGTCGGGGCCGCCGCTTTCGAGCGTCCACGGCTTGCGATAGACCTCCCACAATGCGGCATACATTACATTCGGGTTGGTCGGGTCAATAATCAGATCGGTCGCGCCGGCCTTGTTGCTCTTGAACAGCACGCGCTGCCAGTTCTTGCCGCCGTCTACGGATTTAAAGACGCCGCGCTGATCGTTCGGCGCCCAGACGTGGCCGAGCGCGGCGGCATAAACGATGTCGGGATTGCGCGGGTGAACCCGCACGCGGCTGATCTGGCGCGAATCGTCGAGGCCGGCTTTCTTCCATGTCTTGCCGGCGTCCGTAGATTTATACATGCCGTCGCCGTGCGAGACGTTGCCGCGAATGGGCGATTCGCCCATGCCGACATAGACGATGTTAGGGTCGGATTCGCTGATGCCGATGGCGCCGACCGAGCCGGTCTTGAAATAAGTATCCGAAACGTTCTCCCAGTTGACGCCGCCATCGGTTGACTTCCAGACGCCGCCGCCGGTCGAGCCAAAATAAAAGGTGCCGGGCTGGCTGCTGACGCCGGCCACGGCGGTCGAGCGTCCGCCGCGATAGGGGCCGATGCTGCGCCACTTCAAGCCTTTCATCAGGGAATCGTCAACGCGCTGTTGGGCGCGCGCCGTGGTTTGCGGAATCAAGAGGAAGAGGGCGAAAGCGAGCGCACAGACGAGCGCCGCGCCGCGCCGCGCAAGATGGCTTTTCATTGCGTTAGCTCCTTGTTGGCTGATGGTCTGAAAGACAGCTACTGAAAATTGCCGGTGACGGTTACGCGAGATTGACACGCCCGACAAACCAAAAGATTAACCGCCAAGACGCCAAGGACGCAAAGAGGATACGAAGCTGTTCTTGGCGGTCTTGGCGTCTTGGCGGTTTAACAGACCGCAATTACATTGCCGGGCGGAAGCGCGCCGATTAAAATGGGCCTGCTTCACATCATCACCGAAATGGGAAGATCATGAAAAGCTACCGCCTGCTTCTGATTCTGCTCTGCTGCCTGCTCACAGGCATTCCGGCCCGCACACAGACGACACCAACGCCCGCCACCTACTTGCTCAAACCCGCGCATGTCTTCGATGGCGAAGCCGCCGAGCTGCATGACGGCTGGGCCGTGCTGGTGCGCGGCGAGCGCATCGAAGCGGTCGGCCCTGCAAGCCAGATCAACGCGCCCGCCGACGCCAAAGTGATCGAGCTGCCTGGCACCACACTGATGCCCGGTCTCATCGATGCGCATTCGCATGTGCTGCTTCACCCGTACAGCGAGACGGTCTGGAACGATCAAGTCGCCCGCGAATCTGTAGCCGTGCGTGTCGCGCGCGCCACCAATCACCTGCGCAACACGCTGATGGCCGGCTTCACGACGTTGCGCGATTTAGGCACCGAAGGGGCGGGCTATGCCGATGTGGGATTGAAGCAGTCGGTCGAGCAGGGCATCATTCCCGGCCCGCGAATGCTCGTCGTCACGCGCGCCATCGTCGCTACCGGCAGCTATGGCCCGAAAGGCTTTGCCGCCGAGTGGCGCGTGCCGCAAGGCGCTGAAGAGGCCGACGGCATCGAGTTGATTCGCGTCGTGCGCGACCAGATCGGCAAGGGCGCCGATTGGATCAAGGTCTATGCCGATTACCGCTGGGGCGCGAACAACACCGCCGCGCCGACCTTTTCGATTGATGAGCTGAGGTTCATTGTTGAAACGGCGCGCAGCAGTGGCCGCGCGGTCTGCGCTCATGCGACGACCGCCGAAGGCATGCGCCGCGCCGTGATGGCCGGCGTCGAAACGATTGAGCATGGCGATGGCGGCACGCCCGAAGTCTTTCGCTTGATGAAAGAGCGTGGCGTCGCGTTGTGCCCGACCGTGTCGGTTTCAGGCGTCGGCCCCGGCGCTGAGGCCAAGCGCGCCAGCTTCAAAGCGGCGCTCGCCGCCGGGGTAACTATTGCGAGCGGCAGCGATGTCGGTGTCTTTGCGCATGGCGACAACGCTCGCGAGCTTGAGCTGATGGTTAGCTTCGGCATGTCACCTGTGGACGTGCTGCGCTCGGCAACTTCGATTGACGCGCATGTGCTTCATATGGACGATAAGATCGGGCGCGTCAAAGCGGGATTACTGGCCGACCTCATCGCCGTCGAAGGCGACCCGACCCGCGACATCTCGGCGACGCGGCGCGTGCGCTTTGTGATGAAAGGCGGCACGATCTACAAGCAATAAGCCATAGATCAGCCTGCTTGAAAAAACCGCAAGAGCGGGTTTTGAAATGATCCCCGAAGGGGATGGCGTCAATAGCCGGTGGCAACGCCACCGGGAATCAATAGCCGTGGGCAGCGCCCACGGAAGCGATAGTCGCCGCACACAGGCTACCAGCTCGCAAATCCCATCTGCCGCTTGCCAAGCTCTGTCAGCTCGGCCATCGTCGCCCGCCCCTGATAAGCGATCTCATAATTTTCGGGCGCGAAATCCGGCGCGCTCTCGCCGTTTAAAAATGCCTGTTTCTGTCTCTCCAGATAGGCCGCGTTCTTCGCGCAATAAGGCGCCGCGCCGATGTACATCACGTTGCTGTAGCCGGTTCCGGCGTGGCGGTCCTCGACGGCATGTAGAAGATCGGGGTGCCACCAGATCGTGTCGCCGGGCTCCATCGGCGGAATGCTGCTCAGTGCCGCGAGCAGTGCCTTATGCCATTCGGTGGTTGCCGACAGGGCTCGCGCCGGTTGAGCGCCGCATAGCACCTCTTCGGGCACGTCGTCCTGAAGCGCGCGCAGCAGCATATAAGCCACCCCAATTGTAATGGGAACCACCTGAAGCGTGCCGTCATTGGGGCCTTGCGGCGTCAGCGCCGTCCACCCTTGATAGGTGCGAAACATGCTGCACACCGCCGGCGAGGGAATCTCTTGCACCGCCGTGCGGTAGGCCCCGTCGAACGGATCGTAAGCGCGCCAGTTGCCGGAGAAGACATGCCGATAGACCTGACGGTAGGCGGGATCGAGCCAGCGTTCGACCGAGCCGGCGTCCATGTGCGGCGAGAGGCCGAGCGTCGTATCGCCCGGCTCGCGGCGGCGGATGCGGTCGGCGTAAGTGCACTCTCGCCGCGGGTCGAAGTACTGCTCGCCGTCGCGGCCACTGATCCAGAGGCTATTCAGAAACACGCGTGCCGCCGCCAGGCTCTCGGCCTGACGCGCGAAGACCTGCGGGCGCGACCAGTAGATGCCGAAGATTTGCGGGCGCGCGGAAACCAGCGTGCTGAAGTACTGATCGAGTGTGGGGTCGGCCTCGGCCTCGTAGTAGCCGTTGCTCATGACGTATTCGCCTAACTCTTGATTCCATGCCGCGGCCTGCTCGCGCGGAAAGACTTGTCGTATGACGACCGCGCCCCGACGCCGAATCTGCTGCGTCTCGGCGGGGCTGACCTGACCGCTGATGACGGCGGCGTAGTCGAGCGTTGGAATCACCGATTCGCCGCGCTCTCTGCTGGCCTGAATCTCTTCGGCCTCGCCGCGGATGTGGGCCTCGACTTCGGCAAAGGTCTCGGCGTAAGTCGGCAGTTGAGCGCGCAGCATCCGCTTCGTGGCGACGATGGTTTCGGCGAGTCGGTTCGCATCAATGGGCATGGCGTATGCTCTCCTGACTGTAGTATCAGGCCGCGGCCAGCGATTTGTCGAAGCCATTGGGCGTTCAACTGGCGAGCGGCTGGCGAACCCGCTAAGTTTATAGTGATGGCTCAACGCACCAGCGCGACCGACCGCTCGCCGGGCATCAATCCCCAGTCGCAGCGTTCTGCGTTCCCGGCCTTGCGCCACCGCGACTTTCGTCTGCTCTGGCTGGCACAACTGGTTTCGATCACCGGCTCGCAGATGCAACTGGTCGCCATCAACTGGCACGTTTATCTGTTGACTCACTCGCCGCTGGCGCTGGGGTTCGTCGGCCTGGTGCGCGTCGTGCCCATCATCCTTTGCTCGCTCATCGGCGGCGTGGTCGCCGACGCGATTGACCGCAAGCGACTGATGATCGTCACACAAGTTGTCATGCTTGTGAGCGCCGCCGCGCTCGCAGCCACCACCGCGTCTGGGCTCGATGCGGTGTGGCCGATCTACTTGCTGACCGCCGTCGCCTCGGCAGCCGTCGCCTTTGATAATCCCGCCCGCCACGCCCTGATGCCGACGCTGGTTCCCGCCGAAGTCTTTCCGAATGCCGTGAGCTTAGGCATTCTCGCCTTCAACTCGGCGATGATTGTTGGCCCGGCGCTCGCTGGTTTGCTGCTTGCCGGTCACGGCCCGGCCTTGATCTACATGATTAACGCCGTTTCGTTTCTCGCGGTCATCCTGGCGCTGCTGATTATGCAGACGAGCGGGCGGCCTGAGAGCGGCGATCAAGCGGCGGTCAGGGTGAGCTTCGCGGCGCTCGGCGAAGGGCTGCGCTTTGTCTGGCGCACGCCGATCATCGTGCAGACGATGACGCTCGATTTCATCGCCACCTTCTTCGCTTCGGCGACGGCGTTGCTGCCGATCTTTGCGGCAGAGATTCTGCGAGTCGGGGCACGCGGCTTAGGCTTGCTGGCCGCAGCGCCGGCAGCCGGCTCGGTCATCACCGGGCTGGTGATGGCGCGTGCCGCGACCTTCAAGCGACAGGGCAGGCTCGTTCTGATTTCCATAGCGATCTATGGCGCGGCGACGATTGTGTTCGGCCTGTCGCGCTGGTTCTGGCTGTCGCTAGCGATGCTGGCCATCACCGGCGCGGCAGACACCGTAAGCACCGTACTGCGGCAGACGATTCGCCAACTGGTCACGCCCAATCACCTGCGCGGGCGCATGACTTCGGTGAACATGATCTTCTTTATGGGCGGGCCGCAACTGGGCGAAATGGAAGCCGGCGCGTTAGCGGCAGCGGTCGGCGCGACGCTGTCGGTGATTACCGGCGGCGTCGGCTGTCTCGTCGCCGTCCTCATTGCGGGCTTCACGGCCCGCAGCCTGCTCGGTTACGAAGGGCCTTCGCAATAATAGCCCGGCTGGACAAGCCACGCGTTGCGGACATAAGGTGAAGGTATATGCCACGAGTCCTGCTGTTATTGCCGACGACCACCTATCGCACGAAAGCCTATCTCGACGCCGCGCGCCGAATGGGCGTGGATGTCGTCGCCGCATCCGAATGGGCGAGCACACTTGCGGCGCACAATCCCAAAGGCTTGCTGACGCTCGACCTCTTCAACGCTGATGAAGCGGCGCGGCAGGCGCAGCGATACGCCAATGAGTACGCGATTGACGCTGTCATTCCCGTGGACGAAGACACGGCGGTTGCGGCGGCAGCCATCGCCGACGGCCTGCGACTCAATTACAACCCGCCTGCCGCCGCCCGCGCCGCCAAGAATAAGCGCCTGATGCGTGATGTCTTGAGTCGTGCGGGTGTGCGCGTGCCACGCTATCAGGCGTTCTCGCTCGACGAAGACGCGCGCGAGGTGGCGGCCCGGCTCGATTATCCGTGCGTCGTCAAGCCGACCTTTCTCTCGACCAGTCGCGGCGTGATGCGCGCCGACAATGAAGAAGAGTTCGCCCACGTCGTCGAACGATTGAGCCGCATCGTCAGCGATCCGAAGCTTGCTCGGCGCGGCGGCCCGCAAACGCGCGAAGCCCTGGTTGAAGAGTTCATCCCCGGCTTCGAGGTCGCCGTCGAAGGCTTGGTCACTGATGGCGAGTTCCGCGCGCTTGCGATCTTTGATAAGCCCGACCCGCTCGACGGGCCGTTCTTTGAAGAAACGATCTACGTCACGCCGTCGCGGCTATCCGAAGCCGTGCAGCGCGACATCATCGAAACCGCCGCCGCCGCCACTCGCGCAATGGGCATGACGCGCGGGCCTGTCCATGCCGAGCTGCGCGTCAACGAGCGCGGCGCGTATGTCATCGAAGTCGCGGCGCGCACCATCGGCGGCCTCTGCGCCCGCGCCCTGAAGTTCGGCGAGGATTGGTCGCTCGAAGAAGTGGTTATCCGTCACGCGCTCGGCGAAGACTTGCGCGCGGTCGAGCGCGAGCGCCAGGCCGCCGGCGTGATGATGATTCCCATCCCGCGCGCCGGCACCTTGCGCGAAGTCTTCGGCCTCGATGAAGCGCGACAGGTTGCTGACATCGAAGACATCATCATCACGGCTCACCTGACGCAACAGATCGCGCCGCCGCCCGAAGGCGCCAGCTATCTCGGCTTCATCTTCAGCCGCGCCGCCACGCCCGACCGCGTCGAAGCCGCTTTGCGCCAGGCTCACGCCCGCCTTGAGTTCATAATCGTTTGAAATCTTTAACCTCAGATCACAAGACATCTTTTTACAGCTTTTGACAAACGCGTGAGGATTTTCCGGGGCGCGGATAGGTACACTGGCCAACGTAATTCACGCGAGCAGTTCTGACTCCACTGAGCTGCGAGAGTGCTTTCGTCAGAAAAGTTCAACCACCACTGCTCGCGTGAACAGATTTTTTCAGCCAGCCGCCGCACGCGCCGAGGGCCTGGGCCTACAAACCACCCGCCGCGCTTGCGGCGGCGCATTCGCCAAATTGGCCCGCGCCGCTCGCCTGAAAGTGGCTCTTGCCTAAGGGCCAATTCACGCTAGCATGGCCATCGAGGAGTAAACCCGATGGCACGAATCCCAGGCGTTGACCCCGACACCGTCGAACCCTATATCCAAAAAGTCTTCGAGGCGCAGGCGCGCAAATGGGGCGCGCCGCTGGCCAACCACCTGCTCTATGCGCGGCGGCCTTCGGTCTTTCGCGGCGTGCGCGGCATGTGGACAGGCTTGGAGGCGTCGGGGCTGATTGACGCGCGGCTGCAAGCGTTGATTAATCGCCGCGTCGCTTCGATCAACGGCTGCGAGTTCTGACAGGACATCAACGCTGCGGTCGGCAGCGGGCTTGGCGTCAGCCGTGAGAAAATTCTGGCGCTCGCGGATTACGCCAGCAGTCCGCTCTACGACGAAGCCGAGCGTGTCGCGCTCGAATACGCCGACGCCATGACGATCACCGGGCGCGAGGTCAGCGGCGAATTGTTTTCCCGGCTACAAAACTTTTACGAGGCCGACGCCATTGTCGAGCTGACCGCCATCATTGCCTGGGAGAACGCGTCGAGCAAATTCAATCGCGCCCTGCGCGTGCCTTCGCAACAGCTCTGGAAAAATGAAACCACAGATGAACACAGATAAACACAGATGGTGAAAAAGGCCGAGTTTAAGCCCTATTCTTATCGGTGTTCGTCGGTGTTCATCTGTGGCCGCTTCTTTCTTTTTTGCCTGGCTTAAGGTTGTGCAGCGCGGTGGCCAGCCGGCGCACCCCGACGCGAATCTCGCGCTCGCCGTAACCGGCGTAGCCGAGCATCAGGCCCGGCCGATGGCGATACTTCATGCTGAAGGCTGACAGCGCCGGCGCTTCGACGTTCTGCCGCGCCGCCTCCTCCTGTGCGCGGCGATCATCCAGGCCCCCGCGCAGCCAGCCGACCAGATGAATGCCGGCGTCGTGTGGCTCGACTTCGATTAAACCCGCGAGCTCGCGCCGCGCTGCCTCGACCAGTGAGTTTTGTCGTTCGGCATACAGTGTCCGCATGCGGCGAATGTGGCGAGCGAAGTGGCCTTCGTGGATGAAGTCGGCGAGCGCCGCCTGATCTATCGAAGGCGTGAAGCGCGACAGCACGCCGCGCGCCGCTATGAACGCATCCACCAGATCGGCGGGCACGACGACATAGCCGATGCGCAACGACGGGAACATCACTTTGCTGAAGGTGCCGAGATAGATGACGCGGCCATCCTTATCAAGCCCTTGCATCGCTGCCAGTGGGCGGCGGGCGTAGCGGTATTCGCTGTCGTAATCGTCTTCGATGATCCACGCGCCCGCCGCCCGCGCCCAATCGAGCAGTGCCAGCCGCCGCGCCAAACTCATCGTCACCCCGAGCGGGTACTGGTGCGACGGCGACACATAGACCAGCCGCGCCGCGGGCGCCAGCCGCGCCCCCGCCTGCACGTCCAGCCCTTCCGTATCAACCGGCACAGGGACGACGCGCGCCCCGGCGGCGAGCAGCGCCGCCCGCGTGCCGAGATAGCCGGGGTCTTCGATCCACGCCGCGTCGCCGGCATTGAGCATCAGCCGCGCCGTCAGATCCAGAGCCTGCTGCGCGCCCGCCACAATGATCACCTGCTCGGCTTCGCACCGCACCGCCCGCGCCGCGCCAAGATAAGCGGCAATGGCTTCGCGCAAGGGCCGGTAGCCCGCCGCGTCGCCATAGCCGAGCAATTCGCGCGGTGGTTTCCGCCAGCGGCGCGCGAGTAGCTTTGACCACAAATTGGCGGGGAAGGCGTCGAGGGCCGGCGTGCCCGGACGAAACGGGCGAACGACCGAAACATCGCGCGAGGTGGTGAGGAAGGTGCGGGCGAGCGCCGTGCCGCGTTCCGATAACGACCGCCCCGGTCGCGTCACCTGCGCCGCCCGCGATTTGGCGGCGCGTATGAAAAGCATCTCGTCGGGCAGGGCGCGCGAGACGTAGGTGCCGCTGCCGACCTGGCCTTCCAGGTAGCCTTCGGCCAGCAGTTGCTCGAAGGCGTTCATCACCGTGTTACGCGACACGCCAAGCTCACCGGCCAGCTCGCGCGTTGATTGTAGGCGCGTGCCGGGCTTGAGCTGACCGGTGAGAATCGCCCCCCGCAGCGCTTCGTAAAGCTGGTGATAGAGTGGCTCTGACGAAGCCGCATCGAGCGTCAGCGCCGTGTAAGGGACGGCTATCGCGTGCTTAGACATTTCAGCCTCCGCCGATTCGCGTCGTTAAATTGGCACCCTCAGTGTAGGCCGAAATGGAACTTGTTTCCAGGCCAATTCCTGCTATGCTGGCGTCGCACGAGCAGGAAGTCTGACGACGGAGTGGGACCGATGGAACGATTCGCGCCGACCGAGCGCACCACCTTAAAGCGATTGCCGAAGCGCGCCGAGTATGACCGTGACCGCGTCTATGCCATCCTCGACGAAGCGTTGGTTTGCCACGTCGGCTTCGTCGCCGATGGCCAGCCGGTGGTGATCCCGACCGGCTATGGGCGCATCGCGGACGTGCTTTATCTTCACGGCTCGGCGGCCAGCCGGATGCTGCGCACCCTCGGCGAAGGCATTGATGTTTGCGTCACGGTGACGCTGGTGGACGGGCTGGTGCTGGCGCGCTCGGCCTTTCATCACTCGTTCAACTATCGCTCGGTCGTCGTCTTCGGCAGAGCCCGAACGGTCACCGACAGGGAAGAGAAGCTAGCGGCGCTGCGCGCTTTCACCGAGCACGTCATCGCGGGCCGCTGGAACGAGGTGCGCGAGCCGAACGACGGCGAGTTGAAAGCGACGACGGTGTTGGCGCTGCCGCTTCAGGAAGCCTCGGCAAAGATTCGCACGGGGCCGCCGATTGACGATGAAGAAGATCACGCGCTGCCGGTGTGGGCCGGCGTGTTGCCGCTGCGGCTTACAATCGGCGAGCCGGTTGACGACGAACAGTTGCCGCCCGGCATCGCTTTGCCGCAGTCGGTGCGCGATTACCGGCGCCCGCGGCAGAACGGCAAGTGAGGAGGTGCGACGCTCATGGTTCTCGAAATGCGCGCCGTGTGCGAACGCTGCTTGACGACGCTCAAGATGGATGGCGAAGCCTACATCTGCTCGTATGAATGCACCTTTTGCCCAGCCTGCACCGAGGCGCTAGAGCGCGTCTGCCCGAACTGCGCGGGCACGCTCGTCGAACGACCGCGCCGCCGCCTGGAATAAAACCTCCGCCGGTCACCAGCAGAATTCATCACCGCAAAGGCGCAACCGTTGCCGCAGGGAAGCTGACAGATAGTGGCGCGCCTTTGCGGTGAATCTCATCAAGGCAAAAGTAAAAAGTAAAAAGGCAAAAGGTCGGCAGGGATTAAATAAATAGCCACAAGCCATCTATTATTCCGGCTCCGCACTTTTTACTTTTACCTTTTTACTTTTGCCTTGTCGAATTAGCCGCCGGCGATGGCCGGAACGATAGAGATTTCGGCGCGCTCGGGCACCGTCGTCGCCAGGTTATCCAAAAAGCGCACGTCTTCGCCGTCCACATAGATGTTGATGAAGCGGCGCAGCTCGCCTGTCTCTTCACAGACGCGGGCGCGGAAGCCCGGATAGCGCTCGTCCAGGCGGTCGAGAATATCGCGCACCGTCGCGGCGTCCACTTCGACGGCGTCTGCGTTGTCGGTCAATCTGCGAAGCAACGTCGGAATAATGACTTTCTGTGACATTTCTTTTTTTTCTTTCACTGCCTATCGCCGGGTCAGCAATCAGGCGGTCGCGGCAAAGCCGTGGATGATCTGCTCGAACTGTTTAATGCGCGGCTCGATGACGGCGGGCGGCGCGAGCTGAACCGACTCTTGCGTCTTCAAGCCATTGCCGGTGATTGCAATGACTGTCAGATCGTCGGGCGCAATGCGGCCTTGCTCGACCAGCTTCTTCGTCACGGCGACGGTAACGCCGCCGGCGGTTTCGGTGAAGATGCCTTCGGTCTCGGCGAGCAAACGGATGCCGGCGACGATCTCTTCGTCGCCGACGTCTTCGGCGTGGCCGCCGCTCTGTTGAATGACGCCCGCCGCCAGATAGCCATCCGCCGGGTTGCCGATGGCGAGCGACTTGGCAATCGTCGCAGGCTTCACCGGCCGGATGTCGCGCGAGCCGCGCTTCACGGCGTCAACAATCGGGTTGCAGCCGGCGGCCTGCGCGCCGTAGACACGCGTCGTGACTTCCGCGTCGAGCAGGCCGAGTTGTTCAAACTCTTTCAGCCCTTTGTGAATCCGCGTAATCAGCGAGCCGCCGGCCATCGGCACGACGACGCAATCGGGCGCGCGCCAGCCAAGCTGTTCGGCAATCTCGTAGCCGAACGTCTTCGAGCCTTCGCCATAGAACGGGCGCAGGTTGACGTTGACGAATCCCCAGTTAAAGCGGTCGGCGATCTCGCAGCACAGCCGGTTGACGTCGTCGTAATTGCCGCGCACCGCAACCACCCGCGCGCCATAGATCGAAGTCGCGTGGACTTTGCTCGGTTCGAGGTTGTCGGGGATCAGGACGTAAGCAGGCAGCCCCGCCGCCGCCGCGTTGGCCGCCACCGAGTTGGCAAGGTTGCCGGTCGAAGCGCAGCCGACGGCATCAAGACCGAACTCGATGGCTTTGTTGATGGCAACCGCGGTGACGCGGTCTTTGAAAGAAAGCGTCGGCGCGTTGACGCTGTCGTTTTTGAGGTAGAGATTACTGAGCCCCAGCCGGCGGCCCAACCGCTCGGCGCGCACGAGCGGCGTTGCGCCTGAGGCGCGCCCGACGCGCGGCTCGCCGTCAAGCGGTAACAATTCGCGGTAGCGCCAGAGATTTTTGTCGCGCGAGCGGATGACCTCACGCGTCAGGCGGCGACGGATGGCTTGATAGTCATAAGCAATTTCGAGCGGCGCGAAGCAGTCTTCGCAGCCGGCGCGCAATGTCTTTTCGTACTGGCGGCCACACTCGCGGCACTTCAATCCTTGCACGAAACTCATAGCCTTCATCTCCTCGATTCGAGGTCCCTGACGATCAGGAACAGCGTTAGCGAGCACAGCCGCGGGCTACTGGGAAAAAGAAAGGCCCCGCGCCAAACCGTCGCGGGGCCTTCAATCCTTCCGGGCTGTTTAGCAGTTTTTTACGTGGAGCAAGTTACCTTAAATCGCCACGTCGTTGGTTTTTGAAAGAGCAAAGTGAAAAGCCCTGCGCCAAACCGTCGCAGGGCTTCGAGAACTCGCCAGCGGTTTAGCACATTTTTTACGTGGAGCAAGTTGCCTTAAATCGCCACGTCCATCATCGGAAGCGCCAGAGTACACCGGGCAGCCACGGGGAGTCAAATAAGAAATGTTTATCGCCTTGACGATGCCTGCCGATAAACAGGGCCAGAGACGATGGCTGCCGAGCCCGCTCAACCAGAGACATCACAGATGAGCACCGACGCAAACATCTGACCTGCGCATCACTGGCGCCAGCGCTCATCCGTGAATCCGTGCGGCGCTATTCGCAGCCGATCTTTAAAGTCTTTTCATCGCGGCTCGCCCCCTGGCCGGCCTTTGGTTCCGGCACCAGCGCCACTTCGATATCAAACGCTTTCAAGTCGCGGGCCAGCGTGCGCACCGACTCGCGCAGGAAAGCGCGGAATTCGTCCTCGCGTGGGTAGCGGCCTTGTGAGCGCAGCAGGTGGCCCATCAATTCGCCGTGTTCTTTCTTCATCAGCTTTTCCTCACGTCTGTTGAATGCCTGGCAGGACAGCGCCGCCGCCGCCAGCGCCACTGCTATGGCAATCTTTATGCCAGCAGGGAGTCAGGCTAAAAATAATGCTTAAACTCAGGAAAAACGCGAATTTTCGGTTGCCGAGGGCAATGCTGGAGACAGCGCCGGGCTAACAAAATTGTTTGGGATTATTAAATCACAGACAATTTTGTTTTTCCGTGGTGGGCGGACTCGAACTGTGCTTATCCGCGGTTTAACGAAAGCGCTCGCAGGCAATGCCGTACTTCTTCACCTTGTAGCCGATGATGCGCTCGGTGGTGCCGAGCAGCTTGGCGGCGCGGGCCCGGTTGCCGCGCGCTGTCTTGAGCGCATCCTGAATCATATCTTTTTCATAAGCCCCAACCGCCGCGTCGAGCGACAGGCGGGTAACGGTGCCGCTCTCGGAAGCCGTCTGCAAGGTCGGCGGCAGGTGATGGCCGTGAATGACCTGGCCATCGCAGACCAGCACGCTGCGCTCAAGCGCATTTTCCAGCTCGCGCACGTTACCCGGCCAGTGATAGGCCGTCAGCATATCAATCGCCGGCGTCGAGATGCGCTTGATGTGCTTGTTGTGCTCGCGCGCGAACTTTTCGAGAAAGTGATCGGCCAGTTGCAAGACGTCGGACTTGCGCTCACGCAACGGGGGCACGAAGATCGTAAAAACGTTCAGCCGGTAATAGAGGTCTTCGCGGAATGTGCCCTCGCTGATGGCCTTTTCGAGGTCTTTGTTAGTCGCCGCGATTAATCTGACATTCATCTTAATCGTTTCGATGCCGCCCAGCCGCTCGAACTCGCGCTCCTGCAAAGCGCGCAGCAGTTTGACCTGCGTGGACAGGTTCAAGTCGCCGATCTCGTCGAGGAACAGCGTGCCGCCCTCGGCCAGCTCGAAGCGGCCTTTCTTGCGCGCCTGTGCCCCCGTGAAAGCGCCCTTCTCGTAGCCGAATAGCTCGGATTCGATGAGCGTGTCAGGGAGCGCCGCGACGCTGACTTTGACGAACGGCTTGTGCTTGCGCGGCGAGTTGTAATGGATCGAGTGCGCGATCAGCTCCTTGCCGGTGCCCGATTCGCCGCGGATCAACACGGTGGTGTTGGTCGGCGCCACCTGCGCCACTTGCTCATAGACCTGACGCATCGGGCCGCTGTTGCCGATGATGTTGGTGAAGTCGTAACGCTCGCGCAGCTCTTGTCGCAGGTGAATGTTTTCGTCGAGCAGGCGCTGCCGCTCGGCTTCGACCGAGCGCTGCATCTTCAACGCCTGGGCAATCATCGAGGCGACGACCCGCAAAAAGCGAACGCTGCGATCAAAGTCGCGGTCTTTCTTAAACTTCAGATCGACGCCGATGGCGCCGACGGCTTTGCGGTTGAGGGTGATCGGCACAGAGATGAACGACAGTTCCTGCCGGCTGAGGTCGCGGCGCGGCGCGGCGCGATGCAGGAAGAGCGGCTCGCGGCTGACCTGCGGCACGACGACCGGCTTGCCGCTTTCGACGACGCGGCCCATGATGCCTTCGCCGAGCCGGTAGCGTTGCCGCTGGCCGTCGGCGGTAATGCCGTTGGCCGCTTCAATCGTCAGCTCGCTGGCATCTTCGTGCAACAGCATAACGGCGCTGCGAATCATGCCGTGCTGCTGTTCGAGAATTTCCAGCACGCGGTGCAGCGCCGCCTTGAGGTTGAGCGTGCCCGATAACGCCTGGCTGACTTCGAGCAGCGTCGAGAGCTTCTTGATTTCACTCGTCTGGTCGGTCATCGATTGCCTTTCGGATGGGAAAACCGTGATCCTACAAAACTGTTGCCGAATTAACCTCGCGGCGACGCAATTGTAGGATAGCCGCCGTGCCCATCTCAAGCTCATTTTCCGCCGGTCGGAGATTGGGCGGGCCGCTTATCGGGTGATGAATTCAGTTGATGAAAAAATCTTTTTACAACTTGGTGCTTGACGCCCCGTGGGCGATTGGTTAAGGTAGCAAACGAGTAAGGTCTCTATTGTACGAGTTATGAAACGACTGATGAACCAAATGAACGGCTTCGCATGTTGCATCTGTTGCTGCGCGCTACAAGCGCGCCCGGCGGAGCCTTCAGTGGAGGTCACTCAGTCTAAAACGTAAGCTCTAGAACTTAACGGTTAGAGTTACTACCGACCCACCACAGGCACCGCGCCTCTGGTGGGTTTTTCGTTTTTGGGTCAGGCGATGAGCGAGCAAACGCGACAAGCTGGGAAGGTTTATCTGATCGGCGCAGGGCCGGGCGATGCCAAACTGCTGACGATCAAAGCCGCCGAAGCTATCGCCGAAGCCGACGTAATCGTTTACGACTATCTGGTTAACCCCGAAACGCTGGCGTACGGACGGCGCGGCGTTGAATTGATTTATGTCGGCAAGCGCGCCGGCCAGCCTTCCGCTTCGCAAGCCGAGATCAATCACATTCTTATCGAGCAGGCGTGTGCAGGCCGCGTCGTGGCGCGGCTCAAAGGCGGCGACCCGTTCATCTTTGGGCGTGGCGGCGAAGAAGCCGAAGCCCTGGTCGCGGCGGGCATTCGCTGGGAAGTCGTCCCCGGCATCTCGTCGGGCGTTGCCGCCGCCGCTTATGCCGGCATCCCGCTGACGCACCGCGGCGCGGCTTCGAGTGTGGCCTTCATCACAGGCCACGAGAATCCGCAAAAGCGCCGCCAGCCGATTGACTGGTCTGTGACCGCACACGCCGCCGACACGCTGGTGATCTTCATGTGCGCTGAAACGATTGCCGAGATCGCCGCCAGGCTGATTGAAGCGGGCCGCGCGGCCACCACACCCATCGCCATCATCCGCTGGGGAACCTACGCGCACCAGGAAGTCTACGCCGGTGCGCTCTCAGACATTGCCGCAAGCCGAAGCGCCGATTTTCACATCGAGCCGCCGGCGATTGCCATCATTGGCGAAGTCGTCGCCTTGCGCCGAACGCTCGGCTGGTTCGGCTCGCCGGAATTAGAGTTTTCACTCCATTCATTATCTGAGCACGCGACGACGCAGGTCGCCGGCGGCTGATCGGAGCAACGTTATGGCACTGCCAAAAAGCGAGCTTGTGCAGCTTGAATACACCCCGCTCAATCGCGCCGACGCGCTCGCCGAGCGGCTTGAAGCGGCAACGCCTGAAGAGATTCTCTTCGCCGCATTCGATGAGTTCGGCGACCGCGTGGCGATTGCGACAGGCTTTGGAGCCGAGGGCGCGGCGCTGATCGATATGGCGGTGAAGATCAATCCTCACCCGAACATCTTCTTCCTCGACACCGGTTTTCTCTTTCCCGAAACTTACGAGCTGCGCCGCCGCATGGAAGCGCGTTACCGCATAGAGATTCGCGCCGTGCGGACCGCCATCACGCCTGAGAGTCAAGACGAGATGTTCGGCCCGCGCCTGTGGTCGCGTGACCCTGACCTCTGCTGCCGCCTCAGAAAACTCGAACCGCTAAAAGAAGCCCTCAAAGATTTGGACGCATGGATCACGGCGATTCGCCGCGACCAGACCGAGGCGCGCGCCACGGCGCGCGCTGCCGAGTGGGACTATCGCTGGCAGCGCGTGAAGATCAACCCGCTCGTCGGCTGGACGAAACGCGACGTGTGGGATTACATCGCCCGACACGACGTGCCTTATAACCCGCTGCACGACGCCGGCTATCCGAGCATCGGCTGCACACACTGCACGCGCGCCGTGGGCCCCGGCGAAGCGGAACGCGCAGGGCGCTGGGCGGGCCGCGCCAAGACGGAATGCGGCCTGCACGGCCAGGAGCCAAAGGTCGTGCCGCTCAAGCTGCAACTCTGAAAACATCTTTGAAAGGAATATTACAAAACGACATGAGCAAGGGAATTGTGATCTGGCTTACGGGGCTTTCAGGCGCGGGCAAAACGACGCTCGCCTCGGTTTTAAGGAATGAACTGACGGCGGCGGGCCATCGCGTGGAGACGCTCGATGGCGACGAGGTGCGCGAGAACCTGAGTCGCGGCCTCGGCTTTTCGAAAGAAGACCGCGACACCAATGTCCGCCGTATCGGTTTCGTCGCGCGACTGCTGGCACGCAATGGCGTGATTGTGCTCGCCTCAGCCATCTCGCCGTACCGGCAGTCGCGTGATGATGTTCGTCAATCAGTCGAAAGTGACGCGGCGAACTTCGTCGAAGTCTATGTGCGCGCCCCGCTCGCCGTGCTGGTCGAGCGCGACGTCAAGGGGCTTTATAAGAAGGCGCTCGCCGGCGAGATCAAAAACTTCACCGGCGTCTCGGACCCTTATGAAGCGCCGCTTGCGCCCGACGTTGTCGTCGACAGCTCTGTAGAAACGGTCGAGGAGAGCGCCGCCCGCATTCTCGATTATCTGCTCGAAACCGGCGCGCTCGCGGCTAACGTCGCGCCACGTACACTTCCGACAGCAGCCGAAGCCGCCGTGTGAACCGCCGCGCTTCGCTCAACGCTTGAGGGCAGTATGAACATCGAAGAGATCAAGCAGCGCAAAGATGGCCTGGACGTGCTGGCCGACATCTACCGTTACGCAGAGCTTGGCCATCAGGCGATCACGCCCGAAGACGAAGCGCTGTTTCGCTGGTACGGCATTTACACGCAGCGGCCCGCGTCGGACGGCTATTTCATGGTGCGGCTGCGCATGCCGGGCGGCGACCTGACCGCGCAGCAACTGCGCGAGATCGCGGCGCTCGCCAACCAGCATGGACGCGGGCTTGCCGACATCACCGTGCGCCAGAACATTCAGCTTCACTGGGTGCGGGTCGAAAGCTTGCCGGACATTCTCGACCGCCTGTTTCGCATCGGGTTGTCCACGACCGAAGCGTGCGGCGATTGCGTGCGCAACATCATCAACTGCCCTGTGTCGGGCGTTGACGGGCAAGAGCTGTACGACACGACGCCGCTGATTCGGCAGGTCAACGAGTTCTTTGTCGGCAACCGTGACTTCTCGAATCTGCCGCGCAAATTCAAGATCGCCATCACCGGCTGCGCGGCGCGCTGCGTCTACCCGGAGATCAATGACATCGGCCTGTTTGCGGTGCGCGAAGCGGGCCGCGTCGCCTTTCGCGCACGCGTCGGCGGCGGCTTGTCGACGACGCCGCGATTCTCGAAAGACCTCGGCGTGCTGGTCGAGCCGGAAGAAGTCGTTGACCTCTGCGCCGCTATCGCCGGCGTCTTTCGCGACGAAGGCAACCGCAACAACCGCAAGAAGGCGCGCTTGAAGTTCCTGGTCGAGCAGTGGGAGATTCCGCGCTTTCGCGAAGCCGTCGAAGCGCGGCTCGGTCACACACTCCGCCGCGCCGAACAGCCGGAGGCCGAGCCGATCACCGAGCGCGACCGCACACACCTCGGCATTCACCGTCAGCGCCAGGGCGATCAGTTTTATGTCGGCATCTCGCTGCTCGGCGGGCGCACTTCGGGCGACGAATTGGCGCGGCTCGCGGAGCTTGCGGCAACCTATGGCAGCGGGCGATTGCGCGCCACCAACACGCAGAACATCATCTTGCTCGACATCAACGAAGCGAATCTGCCGGCGCTCACCCGCGAGCTGGACAAGAGTGGTCTGGACTATAAGCCGAGCTGGGCGCGGCGCGGCATCATCGCCTGCACCGGCGTGCAGTTTTGTAAGCTGGCGATTGCTGAAACCAAGAACCGCGCCGTCGAGCTGGATGAGCATCTGTCGCGCGCCGTGTCACTTGATGACGGCGTGCGCATCAGCGTCACCGGCTGCCCGAACTCATGCGGCCAGCACCACATCTGCGATGTTGGGCTCGAAGGGGCGCTGGTGACGATCAACGGCAAGAAGCGCGAAACCTTTCAGGTCTTTCTCGGCGGCGGCGTCGGCCTTCATGAGAGCTTTGGCCGCAGAATCGGCGTCCGCATTCCGTCGGAAGAACTGGCCGAGCGCATGGCGCAACTCTTCACGCGCTACAAGCAGGAGCGCGATGACGGCGAAACCTTTCAAGCGTTTTGCCTGCGCCACAGCAACACGGAGCTGGCGGCAATGCTCGGGCCTGTGCTGCCGCTCGGCGAAGCCGCGTCGCCGGAAGCCGGGGCGCGGATTCACGGCTGATCATCATCGTTCATTTTACCGCAGAGAGCGCAGAGGGACGCAGAGGCCGGAATGATCCTCTGCGTCCCTCTGTGCTCTCTGCGGTTTATTAATGCCTTTCGCTTATCAACTGATAAGGATTATCTATTTGCCCGTGCCGGGGAATCGTGATACCACTTAGGCTGGTTTCAAGAGCCTTGAAGGTCAATCGTTCGGGCGATCAATCGAGAGTTATGACGCTGCATACGCCAAGCATACTCGACAGCTTCACCGAGCCGGCAGGAACGCGCTTCGCTCTTGCCGTGCGCCCGGTCGTCGCTAAATCGCTCGTCAAGGCCCTCGTAATTAATATCATCAGCCTTATTCTGCTTATCGGCAGCAGCGGATGATGGTCAAAGCCTAAGGGAAAGCGAAAGGCCATCATCCGAAGCCAAAGGATGATGGCCTTTCAAGTTTATAGGGCTCGGCAAGCCCTCGCCGGTAGACACCTCACGGCAAAGAACGCACAGGAGAACGATTCATGTCGGCAACGACGAAAGCCAACTCAGCAGACCTCGCCGCCGCCCGGCTTGATGAAGCGGAGAACCACGGCGCGCCCGTGATGCGCGGCGCTCGCATCCTTTGCGAAGCCCTCGTCAAAGAAGGCGTCGAAACGATCTTCGGCTATCCCGGCGGCGCGGTGCTGCACATCTACGACGAGCTGTGCCGCATGCGCGACCGCCTGCATCACGTCCTTGGCCGTCACGAGCAGGGCGCGATCCACATGGCCGAAGGCTATGCCAAAGCCACCGGCAGGCCCGGCGTCGCGCTGGTCACCTCAGGCCCCGGCGCGACCAATGCCGTCACCGGCATCGCCAACGCTTACATGGATTCGACGCCGCTGGTCGTCATCAGCGGCCAGGTGCCGCGCAAGCTCATCGGCACCGACGCGTTTCAGGAAGCCGACACCGTCGGCATTACGCGGCCCTGCACGAAGTACAACTACCTGGTCAAAGACGTGCGCGACCTGGCCGATGTGGTCAAAGAAGCTTTTCACATCGCCAGCACCGGTCGGCCCGGCCCCGTGCTGATCGATATCCCGAAAGACGTGACCGCCGAGACCACCGAGTTCGATTACCCGGAGCGCGTCTTTCTGCCCGGCTACCAGCCTTATCAACGGGGCGATGTCGAAGCGGTGCGCCGCGCCGTCGAGATGATCAGCAAAGCGCGCCGCCCGATTCTGTATGTCGGCGGCGGCGTCATTCACTCGAACGGCGCAAACGAATTGCTTGAGCTGGCCTCGCGCTTGAACCTGCCCGTCGCGCCGACCTTGATGGGGCTGGGCTGCTTCCCGTCGGGACATCGGCTATCGCTTGGGATGCTCGGCATGCATGGCACCTACTGGGCGAACATGGCGATCTCGGAATCTGACCTGATCGTCGCCGTCGGCGTGCGCTTTGATGATCGCGTCACGGGGGCGCTCGACAAGTTCGCGCCGCAGGCCGCCGTCATTCACGTAGACGTTGACCCCAGCTCGATTCACAAGAACCGCCGCGCTCAGGTCGGCATCGTCGGCGACGCCCGCAGCGTCATGCGGCAGATGATCGATATGCTGAGCGACGAAGCCTGCGCGACCAGCCGTGCGCGGCTCGCCGACTGGTGGGAACAGATCGAGGAGTGGAAAGAGTACGCGCCGCTGACCTACGAAAAGCGCGACGACGTGATCATGCCGCAGCAGCTTGTCGAAGAGCTGCACGCGCTGACGAAAGGCGAGGCGATTATCTCGACCGACGTCGGGCAACATCAGATGTGGGTCGCGCAGTATTACCCGTTCAATGGCCCGCGCCAGTGGCTGACTTCCGGCGGCCTGGGGACGATGGGTTTCGGCTTCCCGGCGGCGCTCGGCGCGCAGATGGCGCACCCCGACAAGCAGGTGATTGCCTTCGTCGGCGACGGCGGCTTTCAGATGACCGCGCAAGAGCTGGCGACTGCCGTGCAGTACAAGGCGAACACCAAGATCGTCATCATGAACAACAACTATCTTGGCATGGTGCGCCAGTGGCAGGAGCTGTTTTATGACCGCGCTTACTCGCACGTCAACATGGAGTGGCTGCCCGATTTCGTGAAGCTCGCCGAAGCCTACGGCGCGACCGGCCTCCGGGCGACGCGGCCCGAACAACTGCGCGCCACCTTGCAGCGCGGGTTAGCTACGCCCGGCGTCGTCGTCATGGACATCCTGGTCGCCGAAGAGGTGAACGTTTACCCGATGGTTCCCGCCGGCGCGGGCCTCAAAGACATGGTGCTGAAGTAATCACCGCTAACAAGTAAGGTCACGATGAGACACACGCTTTCCATTTTAGTCGAGAATCGCTTCGGCGAGCTGTCGCGCATCGTCGGCATGTTCAGCGCCCGCGGCTACAACATCGAGAGCCTGACGGTCGCCGAGACGCTCGACGGCAACATCTCGCGCATGACGCTGGTGACGCGCGGTGATGACGAGACGATTGAACAGATCACGCGCCAGCTCGATAAGCAGGTGCGCGTGCTGCGCGCCGTTGACATGAACGGCGTGCGCCACATCGAGCGCGAGATGGCGCTAATCAATGTCGGCGCGCGCGCCGGCGCCGAGCGCCAGGAGGTCTTGAGTCTGGTCGGCATCTTCCGCGCCAAGGTCGTTGATGTCAGCGACGAAGGCATGATCGTTGAGGCGACCGGCGATTGGAACAAAGTCAGCGCCATGATCGATCTGCTCAAGCCGTTCGGCATCCGCGAGATCGTTCGCACCGGCACGGTCGCCATCGCCCGGTTGGCCGAGCAGACCTTAGACGAAGAGGTTGCCGCGATGATCGCGGCAGCAGAAGCATAAGCCTGTGGCGCAAGGCGGTTAGCTTGCGCAATGACTCGCGCAAGCTAACCGCCTTGCGCCACAGCAAGGGGATTGCCGGGGCGGAGCTAGTCCCTGCGTGAATCGGCTTCTAAAGCTGATGCTTACATTGTGATGCGCAGGTTGAAACCACGCGGTTCATGCAGGGACGAGTTACGCCCCGGACAATGGGTTCGATACGTCAAACAGGAGACACCGGAGGAAGAGTATGAAAGCTTACTATGACAGGGACTGCGACCCTGACTATCTCAGAGGAAAGAAGGTGGCCGTCATCGGCTACGGCGCGCAAGGCTACGCGCACGCCAACAACCTGAAAGAGTCGGGCTGTGACGTGATCGTGGGCTTGCGCGCGGACAGCCCATCACGCGCCAAAGTCGAAGCCGCGGGGTTGACGGTTCAGGACACCGCCGAAGCCGCTTTCAACGGCGACGTGGTGATGATGCTGGTGCCGGACGAGCTGGCGCCACGGATTTACACGAAAGAGGTAGCGCCGAATCTGCTGCCGGGCAAGCACCTGGCTTTCGCGCATGGCTTCTCGATCCACTTCAAGAAGATCGTGCCGCCCGAAAACGTCAACGTCTTCATGGTGGCGCCGAAAGCGCCCGGCCACCTGGTGCGTCACGAATACATGCAAGGGCGCGGCACGCCCTGCCTGCTCGCCGTGCATCAAGACCCGTCGGGCAACACGCGACAGGTCGGCCTCGCCTACGCCTCGGCCATCGGCGGCGGGCGCGCCGGCATTCTCGAAACCTCGTTTCGCGAAGAGACCGAAACCGATCTCTTCGGCGAACAGGCGGTGCTGTGCGGCGGCCTGACTTCATTGATTCAAGCCGGCTACGAGACGCTCGTCGAAGCGGGCTACGCGCCGGAGATGGCTTACTTTGAATGCCTCCATGAAGTGAAGCTGATCGTTGACCTGCTCTATGAAGGCGGCATCGCCAACATGCGTTACTCGGTGTCGAACACCGCCGAATACGGCGATCTGACGCGCGGCCCGCGCATCATCAACGCAACGACGCGCGCCGAGATGCGGCGCTTGCTCGACGAGATTCAGTCGGGCGAATTCGCCGACGAATGGATGGCCGAGCACGAAGCCGGCAAGCCGCGCTTCCGCGAGCTGGAGTCACAGGCTCAGGGCCATCAAATCGAAGAGGTCGGCAAGCGGCTGCGCTCGATGATGCCCTGGCTCGGCGAAAAACGATTGGTGGATCGGGCGAAGAATTAGGGAGGCAGTATGGGATTCTACGATTGGGACAAGATGCGACCGGAAGAGATTTCCGAGATGTATAAGCGCAAAGTGGCGCTCGGCGAAAACCTGGTCGTCGCGCGCGTCGAAGTCAAGGGCGGCGCGGTGACGCAGACGCACCACCACGAGCACGAAGAAGTCGTCATCGTGCTCAAAGGCGCATGGCTGTTCCACCTGCCGACCGGCGATGTGACGCTGCGCGAAAACCAGATGCTCGCCATTTCTCCAGGGGTCGAGCATTCGTCGGAGGCGTTAGAAGACACCGTCGCCTTAGACATCTGCACGCCGCGGCGTGTGGACTGGATCACCGGCGAAGACCGCTTCCTGCACCAGGACCCCGATCAGTACTTGTGGGCTGTGTGAAGGCGGATTGCCGATTGCGGATTGCGGATTGCCAGCTTGATTTGAGAGGGAGGGCTTGAGGATAGTGACAAGTGACAAGTAAACAGTGACAAGACATTTTCTCGTTCTTGTCACTTGTCACTTGTCACTGTCTTGAAGTCTTCCCTCTCGAATCGCATCCTCCGGTGCTCGCTCGCAGACGAAATCCGCAATCCGCAATCGGCAATCCGCATTTGAAAGGTTTCAGCAATGAAGGACGACGTTCCTCAACGCCTGCTCTATGACTCGCAATTCGAGCACGACGCCTGCGGCGTGGGCTTTGTAGCCAACCTCACAGGCGACGCCAGCCACCGCCTGCTCGGCACTGCACTCGAAGCGCTCGGCAACCTCTTGCACCGTGGCGCAGTTGATGCCGATGGCTTGACGGGCGACGGCGCGGGCGTGCTCACGCAGCTTCCCCGGCGGCTGCTCGTGCGCGAGATCGAACGTCGTGGCTTCCTGCGCCCTCAATCCGAAGACCTGGCCCTCGGCATGATCTTTCTGCCGCGCGCGGTGGACGAAGCCGCCGTCTGCCGGCGCGTTGTCGAACAGGTGCTCGAACGCTATGGCCTGCTGGTCTACTACTGGCGGCGTGTGCCTGTGGACGAAGCGGCGCTCGGCGCCAAGGCCGCGCGCACCGCGCCAAGAATTGAGCAGGTATTAATCGGCCGCCGGCACGTCGAGCCGTTCGAGTTCGAGCAGACGCTTTATCTCGTCCGCAAAGAGATCGAGCGGCAGACCGCCGAAATCAAAGGCTTCTATATCACCTCGCTGTCATCCCGCACGGTCGTCTACAAAGGCTTGATGATTGCCACGCAGCTCGCGGCCTTTTACCGCGACCTCCGCGACGCGGATTACGCAACGCGTTTCGCCATCTTTCATCAGCGTTACTCGACCAACACGTTTCCCAACTGGGCGCTGGCGCAGCCGTTCCGCATGCTGGCGCACAACGGCGAGATCAACACGATTGCCGGCAATCGCAACTGGATGCGCGCCCGCGAAGCCAGCCTGCGCTCGCGTGTCTGGCAGCACCGCGTCGAGCGATTGAAGCCGATCATCTGGGCACAGGGGTCGGATTCGGCGAGCTTCGATAATGCGCTTGAGCTGCTGGCGCTGAGCCGCCGTGACGCGCTGCACGCGATGATGATGTTGATGCCCGAAGCGCACGAGAACGCGCCGCATATGGAAGGCGACCTGCGCGGCTTTTACGAATACGCGGCGTGCTTAACCGAACCGTGGGACGGCCCGGCGGGTGTCGCCTTCAGCGATGGGCGGTTCGTTGCCGCGGCGCTCGACCGCAACGGCCTGCGCCCGGCGCGCTACGCGGTGACGCGCGACGGCCTGGTGGTGATGGCGAGCGAGGCGGGCGCTGTCCGGCTCGACGAAGAAAGCATTCTTGAAAAGGGCCGCCTGGGGCCTGGGCAGATGATCGCGGTTGATACCGAGCGCGGCCTGCTGCTGCGCGACCAGCAGATCAAGCTCGAACGGGCGCGGCGCAAGCCTTATCGCCAGTGGGTGCGGAATCAGATGACCGTCTGCCCAAGCACACTCGACCTGGGCTATGCGGTCACGTCGGACGAAGCGGATTTGATCGTTCGCATGAAACAGTTCGGCTACACGGTCGAAGACGTGCAGCGCATCATCGAGCCGATGTTTGACAAGAGCCGCGAGCCGATTGGCTCGATGGGCGACGACACGCCGCTGGCGGTGCTGTCAGCCAAGCCGCGCTTGCTCTACACCTACTTCAAGCAGCGCTTCGCGCAGGTGACCAACCCGCCGATTGACCCGATCCGCGAAAAGCTGGTGATGTCGCTCGAAACCTTGATCGGGCCGCGCGGCAGTTTGCTCGAAGACCGGCAGGCGGCGGCGCGATTAATCAAGCTGCGCTCCCCCGTCCTCACGGATTCTGATCTTGAATGGCTGCGCGGCAGTGGCCGCCGCGGCTACGCAACGGTGACGCTGGCGACATTGTACGGCAGGCGCGGCGGCAAGCGGTCACTAGAGAATGTGCTTGATGCGCTGTGCGAGCAGGCCGCGGCGGCGGTCGAAGCCGGCCATTCGATTGTCATCTTGAGCGACCGCGGCGCGAGCGATTTGCAGTTGCCGATGCCGATGATGCTGGCGGTCAGCGCCGTGCATCACCACTTGATCCGAGCGGGCCTGAGGATGCGCGCCAGCCTCGTCGTCGAAACCGGCGAAGCCCGCGAAGACCATCACTTCGCTTGCCTGCTCGGCTATGGCGCGCAGGCGGTCAATCCTTATCTCGGATTCGAGATCGTCGCCCACGAAACGCGCAAGCGCGGCATGAGCATTCCGGGCGCGCTGCGCAACTACAAAGCGGCGGTCGAAAGCGGCCTGCGCAAGATAATGACGAAGATGGGCGTCGCGACGATTGCGAGCTACGCGGGCGCGCAAGTCTTTGAAGCCATCGGCCTCGACCACCAGTTGATCGAGAAATACTTCACCGGCACGCCGTCGCGCGTCGGCGGCATCGGCCTCCGCGAGATTACCCGCGATATGCTGCGCTTCCACGACGCGGCGTACGCCGGCGACAGGCCGCTTGAAGACGCCGGCTATTTCCGCTATCGCGCCGGCGGCGAGTATCACGCCTTCAACCCGGCGGTCTTTCGCGCCCTGCACAAGTTGGCGCGCGGCAATCAAGCCGAGTTCGCTGCCTATAGCGGCACGGTCAATGAACGACCGGCGATGACGTTGCGCGATCTGCTCGACTTTCGCGGCGGCGAGCCGGTTTCAATTGATGAAGTCGAGCCGGCGGCCGAAATCGTCAAGCGATTCGTGGCTTCGGCGATGTCTTTGGGCGCGCTCTCGCGAGAAGCGCACGAGACGATTGCTATCGCCATGAACCGCATCGGCGGGCGCAGCAACAGCGGCGAAGGCGGCGAAGACGCGGCGCGTTATTACCCCGACGCGAACGGCGACCTCGGCAACAGTCGCATCAAGCAGGTGGCGTCGGCGCGCTTCGGTGTGACGCCCGAATATTTGATGTCTGCCGACGAGCTGGAGATCAAAATCGCTCAAGGCGCGAAGCCCGGCGAAGGCGGCCAACTGCCCGGTCACAAGGTGACGGCAGAGATTGCCGCGCTGCGCCATTCGGTCCAGGGGGTGACGTTGATTTCGCCGCCGCCGCACCATGACATCTATTCCATCGAAGACCTCGCGCAGCTCATCTTCGACTTAAAGCAGGTCAACCCGCGGGCGCGCGTCGCGGTGAAACTCGTCAGCGAAGCCGGCGTCGGCACGGTGGCGGCGGGTGTGGCGAAAGCGTTCGCCGACGTGATTCACATCGCCGGCCACGACGGCGGCACCGGCGCGTCACCGCTCGGCTCGATCAAGCATGCCGGCGCGCCTTGGGAGATCGGCCTGGCCGAGGCGCAACAGACGCTCTTGTTGAACGACCTGCGCGGGCGCGTGCGGCTGCGCGTTGACGGCGGCCTGAAGACGGCGCGCGACGTGATGGTTGCCGCGATGATGGGCGCCGAAGAGTTTGGCTTTGGCACGAGCTTGCTGGTGGCGCTCGGCTGTGTGATGGCGCGGCAGTGCCATCTGAACACCTGCCCCGTCGGCATCGCGACACAGCTTGGCCACCTGCGCGAGCGCTTCGCGGGCAAACCGGAGATGGTCATTCGGTTTTTCATGCAGCTCGCCGAAGACGTGCGCGCTTTGCTTGCCGGCCTCGGCTTCCGCTCGCTGGAAGAGGTCATCGGCCGCAGCGAGTTGTTGATTGAAAAAGCGAATGCCAAGACGGCGCGCAATGTGAAGCTCGATCTTGAGCCGCTCATCGCTCAGGCCGACAGTTCGGGCACGCGGGCACGTCGTTCAGTCGGCGAATGCAATGGCAAGCTGACCTCGCCGCTCAACGAACGGTTCTTGCAAGACGTACGCGAAGCCATTGTTAAGGTCGCGCCGGTGGCGCTCACTTATTCAATCGGCAACACGGATCGCACGGTCGGGGCGCGCGTCGCCGGCAGCATCGCGCGGCGCTACGGCAATCAGGGGCTGCCTGACGGCACGATTGACGCGGTGTTCAACGGCACGGCGGGGCAGAGCTTCGGCGCGTTCTGCGCCGGGGGCATGAGGCTGACGCTCATGGGCGAGGCCAACGACTACGTCGGCAAAGGCATGAGCGGCGGCGAAATCGTCATCCGCCCGTCCGCCGAAGCCGGCTTTGATTGGGCCGACAATGTCATCGCCGGCAACACGATTCTGTACGGCGCGACCGGCGGCTCGATCTTTCTGGCCGGACGCGCCGGCGAACGCTTCGCCGTGCGCAACAGCGGCGCGGCGGCGGTGGTCGAAGGCATCGGCGATCACGGCTGCGAATACATGACAGCCGGCACGGTGGTCGTGCTTGGCGACACCGGGCGCAATTTCGGCGCGGGCATGACCGGCGGCACGGCTTTCGTGTTCGACGTCAACGAGTGTTTCGAGCGTCGCTGCAATCAAGAGATGGTGCAGCTTGAACGCGAGCTGACGGAAGCCGCCGAGCAGCGACTGCGACGCTTGATCGAGCGGCATTGCGAGCTGACCGGCAGCCTGCGGGCGCGCGAGGTGCTGTGGCACTGGGCCGTCTACCGCTCGCGTTTCTGGCAGGTAGTGACGCAAGGCGAGCTGGCCGCCCGCGCCGCGCGTCAGGCCGAGACGACAGAAGTTGCTGCCGCAGATGATGCGGCGGAAACAGTCGAATCAGTACCCATCAAGTCCCCACGTCGTCATGCATCGGTGTAGCGCATCTGAAGCAGTCCCGTTAGGGACGCAATGTTTATAGCAACGGGATGACGGAAATAAAGCCAAGCTCCGTCAGCAGCGGCATGTGGACATTTCGCCCCTACGGGGCTTGGTTTTATCAGCAGCGGTTACTATAAACATCGCGCTCCTACGGAGCTTTCATTACAGACAGGGAAACGAGCAGCTATGAGGGTAAGAATCTACGACACGACATTGCGCGATGGGACGCAGGGCGAAGGCGTCGCCTTTTCGGTTGAAGACAAGCTGGCCGTGGCGCGCAAGCTCGGCGAGCTTGGCGTTGATTACATTGAGGGCGGCTGGCCCGGCTCGAACGTCAAAGACGCCGAGTTCTTCGAGCGCGCCCGCGCGCTCGACCTGCGCCGCGCCCGGCTCGCCGCTTTCGGCAGCACCTGCCACCCGAAGCACCGCCCGGAAGACGACCCAAACCTCTGCGCCTTGATCGCGGCAGAAACGCCTGTCGTCACCATCTTCGGCAAGACATGGGACCTGCACGTCACACGGGCGCTCGGCATCTCGCTCGACGAAAACATCGAGCTGATTGCCGCCTCGGTCGCTTACCTGAAATCCAAAGGGCGCGAAGTCATCTACGACGCCGAGCATTTCTTCGACGGCTATAAAGCGAACCCGCATTACGCCATGCAAACGCTGCTTGCGGCAGAGCGCGGCGGCGCCGACCTGATTGTCTTGTGCGATACCAATGGCGGCACGTTGACCAGCCAATTGGTGCAGGCCATCACCGCGGCCAAGCGCGCCATCGCCATCCCGTTTGGCATTCACGCGCATAACGATTCGGAGCTGGCCGTAGCCAATTCGCTGGCGGCGGTCGAGCAGGGCGCGCGCCAGGTGCAGGGCACGATCAACGGCTACGGCGAGCGCTGCGGCAATGCGAATCTTTGCTCGGTGATTGCGGCGCTCGAATTGAAGCTCGGCCACGAGACGGTCGGCAGTGAGCGGCTGACCGGTCTGACGCACGTTTCGCATTATGTCGCAGAGCTGGCGAACCTGCCGCACCCGAATCACCTGCCGTTCGTGGGCCGCAGCGCCTTTGCTCACAAAGGCGGCATCCACGTCAGCGCCGTGATGCGTGATCCGGCGACTTACGAGCACATCGATCCTGAGCTGACGGGCAACCGCCGCCGCGTGCTGGTCTCTGACCTGTCGGGCAAGAGTAATGTGCTTTACAAAGCCGCCGAGATGGGCATCGCGGTTGACGCGAATGACGCGCGGCTGCGGCCCGTCGTCCAGCGCATCAAGGAGCTGGAGCATCAGGGCTTTCAATTTGAGGCTGCCGAAGCGTCGTTCCGTTTGCTGCTGGAAAGCGCGGTCGGCGCTTATCGCGAGTTCTTCTCGCTCGAAAGCTACGAGGTGACGACGCAGCGCCGCGAAGGCCACGGGCCGACGTCACGCGCGATGGTGCGAGTCAGCCTCGATGGCGCATTGCGCGAAGGGACGGCGGAAGGCTGCGGCCCTGTGCATGCGCTCGACTGTGCCTTGCGCCTCGCCTTAAGCGATGGCTTCGCGTGCCTCGCCGAAGTCCACCTGGTTGATTATAAGGTGCGCGTGCTGGACGCTGATCGCGCGACGGCGGCCAAAGTCCGCGTGCTGGTGCGGACGCGCGACAGCGACGAAGCGTGGAGCACGGTCGGCGTTTCCGAGAACATTCTCGAAGCGAGCTGGCAGGCGCTCGCCGATTCGATCAACTACAAGCTGAACAAGGAAAGGCAAGGGGCGGCGTGCGACGCGGAGACGCGGCGAAGGGGAGACGCGGCGACGGAGAGTTCGATTGCGCCGGTCGCCGCGTCGCCGCGTCCCGGTGTCGTCGCGTCGCCATCGTCACCGGAGGTGCATCATGTCGTTTGAGCAAACCGAGTGGGTGTGGATGAATGGGCGCGTGGTGCGCTGGCAGGAGGCGACGCTGCACGTTTCGTCGCACGCGCTGCATTACGGCAGCGGCGTCTTTGAAGGGATTCGCTGTTATGAAACCGCCAATGGCCCGGCGCTCTTTCGCCTCGACGCGCATCTCGACCGCCTCTACGCTTCGGCGAATTTCTACGGCCTGCCGATTCCGTATTCGCAGGGCGAGATCGCTGAAGCCATCTGCGAAGTGATTGACCGCAACGGCTTCACCGGCTGTTACGTGCGGCCCATCGTTTACTACGGCAGCTCAAGCCTCGGCGTCCATCCGCGTGACTGTCCCATCGAAACGGCGATCCTCGTCTGGCCGTGGGCGGCTTACCTGGGCGATGAAGGGTTGGAAAACGGCGTGCGCGTCAAGGTGTCGCCGATCACCAAATTCCATTCGCGCATGATGCCGACGACGGCCAAGGCGTGCGGCGGCTACATCAACTCGATGCTGGCGGTGCGCGAGGCGATGGCCGCCGGGTACGACGAAGCTTTGCTGCTGGACGAGCGCGGCAACGTCGCCGAAGGCTCAGGCGAAAACCTCTTCATCGTGCGCCAGGGCGGCTTGTTGACCAACGATGAGCAGTCCTCTATTCTGCTCGGTGTCACGCGCGACGCGGTGATGCGGATTGCTGACGATCTCGGCTACCGGGTCGAGGTCGGGGTAATCACGCTCGACGATCTCTATGGGGCGGATGAAGCGTTCTTCACCGGCACGGCGGCAGAGGTGACGCCGATCCGCGAGCTGAACGAGACGCCGATTGGCGCGGGCCGGCGCGGGCCGGTGACGGAAGCGATCCAGCGGCGGTTTTTTGATGCCGTGCTGGGCCGCGACCCGCGCTACGGCGACTGGCTCCATACGGTCGGCAGCCCCGCGTCACTGGCCGTCTGAGTTTCAAATCTCAAATTTGAAATCTCAGGTGCGCTGGCAATGCTCGGCGAGCCATTGCCGATGACCGGCGCGCGTGGTGGACGCCGGCGCAAGCGTGAGCCCGCCATCATTTTGAATTCGCGATTGGGGTTTTTGTGAGCGACCGTTTTTTACTGAGCAGCAAGCTCCCGCCTTATGTGTTCAACATCACCAACGAATTGAAGGCGGCGGCCAGAGCCAGGGGCGAAGATGTCGTTGACCTCGGCATGGGTAATCCCGATTTGCCGACGCCGAAGCCGATTGTCCGAAAACTCGTCGAGGCGGCGCGCAACCCGCGCAATCACCGCTACTCGGTATCGCGTGGCATCCCGCACTTGCGCGAAGCCATCGCCGCCCGCTACCTGCGCAAGTGGGGCGTGCAGCTCGACCCCGGCACAGAGGTCGTGCAGACCATCGGCGCGAAAGAGGGCCTCGCGCATCTGGTGATGACGGTGCTGGCGCCGGGCGAAACCGCCGTCGTGCCGGTGCCGGCTTACCCGATTCATACGCACTCGGTGATCATCGCCAACGGCAAGCTGATCAAGCTCGCGGCAGATAACCCTGCCGACCTGCTCGACCGGCTGGCGTCGGCCATCAAAACCGAGCGCCCAAAAGTCGTCACGCTGTCGTTTCCCAATAACCCGACGACGATGTGCGTTGACCTGAGCTTCTTTGAAGAGGTCGTCCGGCTGGCGCGCGAGCATGGGACGCTGATCATTCACGACTTTGCCTATGCTGATCTGGTCTTTGATGGCTACACCGCGCCGAGCATCCTTCAGGTCGAGGGCGCGAAAGATGTCGCCGTCGAGCTCTTCTCGCTGTCGAAGAGCTACAGCATGGCGGGCTGGCGCATGGGATTTGTCGTCGGCAACGCCGAGGTGGTGGCCGCGCTCACGCGGGTCAAAAGTTATCTGGATTACGGAACCTTTCAGCCCATTCAGATCGCCGCCATCATCGCGCTGAACGAGTGCGAAGCCTATGTCGGGCAGATCGCCGAGACCTATCGCAAGCGGCGCGATGTGCTGATTGACACCTTTGCGCGCGCCGGCTGGGAGATCGAAAAGCCAAGAGGAACGATGTTCGTCTGGGCGCGCATCCCCGAACGTTATCGGGCGATGGGGTCGCTCGAATTCGCCAAGCACGTTCTGGCGCGCGCCCGTGTCGGGGTTTCGCCCGGCATCGGGTTTGGCGAGGCCGGCGACGGCCACGTGCGCTTCGCGCTGATTGAAAACGAGCAGCGCATCCGCCAGGCGGCGCGCGGCCTGAAGCAGATGTTTCGCGAGGATTGAGGGACAGATTATGGAGTTGATGCAGCTTGAAATGTTCGTGGCGATGGTCGAAGAGGGCAACTTTCATAAAGCCGCCGAGCGCGTCTTCCGCACCCAGCCGGCGGTCAGCATGGCGATCCGCAAGCTCGAACACGAACTCGGCTCGCAGCTCTTCGACCGCTCGAATCGCAATGCCTGCGTGCTGACGGACACCGGCGAAGTCCTCTACGATTACGCCAAGCGGCTGCTGAATCTGCGGGACGAGGCGGTCATCACGCTCCAGCAACTCCACAACCTGCAACGCGGGCGCATCCGCATCGGCGCGAACGAAAGCACCAGCCTTTACCTGCTGCCGCAGCTCATTCTGGATTTCCGCGCGCGTTACCCGGAGATCAAGATCGAGGTCTTCCGCCAGTTGTCGGCGCGGCTGCCGCAGGAGCTTCGCCAGCGCAACCTCGACTTCGCCATCCTCTCCTTCTTGCCCGACGCCAGCGACCTGGAGGCGACGCCGATCCGGCGCGATGAACTGGTCTTGATCGCCAGCCCGCAGCACCGGCTGGCGGGCCGCGAGCGCGTTCACATCCGCGAGCTCGGCGACGAAAACTTCATCGCTCACAACGTGCGGTCGCCGTCGCGCGACAAAGTCATTGAAGCGTTCCGCCGCTTTCAAATACCGCTCAACATCACGATTGAGATTGCCACCATCGAAACGATCAAGCGCTTCGTGACGATGAATCTCGGCCTCGCCTTTACGCCGAGCATGTGCGTTCAGGAAGACGTCGAGCGCGGCGATCTGGCGGTGATCGCCGTCGAGGGCTTTCGCTACGAGCGCACCCTGTGGGCGGTGCGCCGTCGCACCGACGCGCACTCGCACGCCGCTCAGGCTTTTCTTGAGATCATCAACGCCATGGCCGAAAAATTCCTGCGCAGCCAGCCGGTGGGTGGCGTGGGGATGGAAAAGCCGGCGGCCGAAGCTCTTATGTGAACGCGCGTGGGCGTTTATCGCGGGCGACAATTTTCGTGGCGTTGACTACGAGACAGACAATTTTGTCGGGCCGCCTTCTGCGCCGCCGCCGCCCCTTCAGTTAAGCCTCTCCGAAAGACCTACCAGATACAGAAGACGGACAGGCTTTCTATCCCATATTCTGCGCCCCTTTATCGTTTGAGCAGCGGGGTCGCCGGTTCGCCCCCATGCCGGGCGCTTTACTTGCGCCGGCGTTCGGCCAGGGACAAAGCGTAGCGCGGACGGGACGCCTCTGAGGCGCGGCTCCGCTGCCGGGTACTCGCCTGCTGAATGGCTGTGCAAAACCAGACGACAATTCTGTTGTGATGCCCCTATAGTGCCGACAAAATCGTCAGTTCTGAAGATGCCTGTGACTATGGGCTCGCTGCCCCAAGTGGCCTGTAAGCTCTGCATTAAAGTCAGATAGAAGGGCTCGGCAATTAAAGCGAGGTGTTGGTACGGCCCTTGCTCCTTCAAGCTGCCTATGTGCCGTGTGTAGTTCGGCGACGAGCTTCCGTAAGGTTCAACGATGCAGATTGATTTCGAGAAAATGCTGGTTCATGCCAACGAGCGGCTGGCCGACATCAGTCTGGCCGCCGAGCGCCAGCAGCAGGCCGGAGCTTTCAAGAAGTTTTTGAAGATCGAGACCGAGCGGCTGCGCATGCGCCATCGCTTTGGCCTGGGCGGCGTCGAAATCGCCCGCGGTCGCAGCTACCTCATCGATATGGTCGTCTGCCGCGCCTGCCAACTGGCTGCCGCTGACCTGCATGCTTCGGAAGCTGAGTTGAACCATTATGCGGTCGTCGCGCTCGGCGGGTACGGGCGGCGCGAGCTGTCGCCGTTCTCCGATGTCGATCTGTTATTCCTGCACGCCGGCAGCCGCACCTCCGAGGCCAGGCGCTTCGTCGAGCACACGCTCTACCTGCTCTGGGACATGGGCCTGACCGTCGGTCACAGTTTCCGCTCGCCGAAAGAGTGCGTGGCGATGGCGCGCGCCGATCTGGTGTCGCGCAATGCCATGGCCGAAGCGCGCCACCTGACGGGCAATCCCGAGCTGTTCCGTCGCTTCACGCGCCAGCTTGATGATGCGGTCTTCCGCTCGCGGCGCGAGACCGGCGGTTTTCTCGAAGCGATGATGGCCGAGCGCCGGGCGCGCTACGAAAAGTTCGGCAAGGCGGTCTGCGTGCAGGAGCCGAACGTCAAGGAGAGCGCCGGCGGCCTGCGCGACCTGCACACGGCGCTCTGGGTCGGCCACGCGCGCTACCAGCTGAACCATCTCGACGACCTGCGCGCCGCCGATCATATCTCCGGCGCCGAGTATGCCGCCGCCCGCCGGGCTTATGACTTCATCGTGCGCGTTCGTAATGAAGCTCACTTTCTGACCGGGCGCAAAACCGATCTCTTAACGCTCGATCTTCAGCCGCAGGTGGCGGCGAGCTTCGGCTACCAGGCGAAGCGCGGCCTCGAAGCTTCGGAGTTGTTCATGCGCGATTACTATCAGCGCGCCCGCGAGCTGCATGACTTCGCCGAGCGCTTCATCGCCCGAGCCCTCGCCCCGCCGGCCGAAAAGCGCAACCTCGTCAAGCGGGTCACCGCGAGCTTCGAGTCACGCCAGGGTCAGCTCTTTCTGACGATCACGCGCGGCGCCCAGGCATCGGGCAAAGCGACCGGCTACGAGATCAAGCGGGGCAAGCTCTACCTCAAGGAAGAGCCGAGCGACTTCCGCTCGAACGCCATGCACTTGCTGGAGTTATTCTCGGTGGCGCAGAGCGAGCGTGTCGCGCTCAGCGAAGAATTGAAGGCGACGATCCGCGGTCAGCTCCATCTGGTGACGCGGCGCTTCCGCGACTCGAAAGAGGCGAGCCGCGCCTTCCTCGACCTGCTCAACCGCAAGGGGCGCGTCGCCGCGGTGCTCAGGATGATGCACGAGACAGGCTTCCTCGGAAAGCTGATGCCGGAATTCGCGCGCATCACTTTTTTGGTGCAGCACGACTTTTATCACAAGTACACCATTGACGAGCACACGCTGAAAGCCATCGAAGCGCTCGACCGCCTTGCCGACGAATGCGACCCGCGACTGCTGCGGCTGGTGAAGGTCTTTGGCGAAATTGAGAACGCCGCGCCGCTCTACCTCGGCTTGCTGCTGCACGACATCGGCAAAGGCCACGGCGGCGGCCACGTGCAGAAGGGCACACGCATCGCCGAGCGCGTCTGCGAGCGGCTCAGGCTTGATGACGAGAGCGCCGCGCAGGTGCGTTTCCTGGTCAAGGAGCATCTGCTGATGTCGCATACCTCGCAGCGGCGCGACCTCTCGGAAGAGGGGCTGATCGAAAGTTTTGTGGCCAGGGTTACAAGCTTGAACAACCTGAACAAGCTGCTGCTGCTCACCTATGGCGACATCAGCGGCGTCGGGCCGGGCGTCTGGACTGACTGGAAGGCGACGCTGCTGTGGGAGCTTTATGCCCGCGCGCGCACCCACTTTGTTGAAGAGAATGCCGCGCGCTACGAACGCGACCGGCGCATGCTCTTCAAGCAGCAGGTGATTCGCGAGCTGGCGCCCGAGTTCCCGCCGAGCGGCATCGAGCGCCACTTCGCGATGATGCCCGACCGCTATCAGCGGGCCAACAAGCCGTCGCAGATCGCCCGCCACCTCAGGCTGGCGCGGCGGCTTGATTCGGAGTCGCTTGCGACCGACTGGCAGGTCGCGCCGGGCGAACACTGCACGCACCTGTCGGTCTGCGCGCGCGACCGCGCAGGGCTGTTTGCGCGCATCGCCGGCACGCTGACGGCGCACGGCATCAACATCCTGAGCGCCGACCTCAACACCCGCGAAGACGGCCTGGTGATCGATACCTTCAAAGTCTGCGAGGTGCAGACCGCACAGCCTGTGCGCGCTGATTTGCACGGCAAGGTCGAAAAGAATTTGCAGGCGGCGCTCGCCGGCAGTTATGACGTGGCGGCGGCGGTCGCCGGGCAGCTGGCGCGCGGGCCGCGGCGCTCGTGGCGCAAGACGGCGCGCAAGCCTGTGCGGCCATCCGTGAGATTTGATACAGAGGCGTCGGCCCTCAGCACGGTCATCGAAGTGCGCGCCGATGACCAGCCGGGCCTCGCCTATAAGATGGCCAGCGCCATTGCCGGGCTCAACTTCAACATCACTTTCGCCAAGATCACCACCGAAAAAAGCCACGCGCTCGATGTGTTTTATGTGACGGACGCGCGCGGCCAGAAGCTCGACGCCGCCGCCATGCAGGCAGTCGAACAGGCGCTCGTCGGCGCGCTCGGCGATGAGCCGACAGACCAACCCATGAAGGAGGCTGTATGAAGAAGATAGAAGCGATCATCCGCCCGCACCTGCTCGACGCCGTCAAGAACGCCTTGCAGGAAGTCGGCATTAATGGCTTGACGGTCACCGAAGTCCGCGGCTTCGGGCGTCAGAAGGGCCACACCGAAACCTATCGCGGCAGCGAGTACAAGATCGATTTTCTGCCGAAGGTGAAGGTCGAAGTGGCGCTGCCTCTGGAGATGGTAGACCAGGCGATTGACGCCATCATGAAGACAGCGAAGACCGGCAAGTTCGGCGACGGCAAAATCTTCGTCCTGCCGGTCGAAGAGGTCATCCGCATTCGCACCGGCGAACGCGGCGAAGCGGCTCTGTAACCCCTTGCCGCCGGCAGCGCTTCTCGACGACTGCCGGGCAGGCGCAACCAATTCATTGAAGAGGAGAGATCGGGTTATGAAATCAGGGAGGATTCCGCAAACTCGAATCGCCATAGGCAGCGCCGCCTTATTGCTGGGCCTGGCGCTGCCGGCCTGCGCGCAGGATGCCGCGCCGCCCGCCGCAAACAGCGGCGACACGGCATGGATGCTGACCTCGGCGGCGCTCGTCATGATGATGACCGTGCCGGGGCTGGCGCTGTTTTACGGCGGCCTGGTCAGCCACCGCAACGCGCTTTCGACGCTGATGCACAGCTTCTTTCTGCTCTGCTTGATCAGCCTTCAATGGGTGCTGTTCGGCTACACGCTGTCGTTCGGCACAGACCATTCCAGCCTGCTCGGCGGCCTGGATTACCTCGGCTTCAGCAACGTCGGCCAGGACCCGTCGGGCACGGCGACCATCCCGCATCTGGTCTTCGCGATGTACCAGGGAATGTTCGCGATCATCACGGTGGCGCTGATTACGGGGGCGTTCGCCGAGCGCATCAAGTTCGGGGCGTTCGCGCTGTTCAGCCTGTTGTGGGCGACGCTGGTGTACGACCCGCTGGCGCACTGGGTCTGGGGCGGCGGCTGGTTGATGAAGATGGGCGCGCTCGATTTTGCCGGCGGCACCGTCGTGCATATCAGCTCGGGGGTGTCGGCGCTGGTGGCGGCCATTGTCATCGGCAAGCGGCGCTGCTACCCGCACAAGGCGCTGCCGCCGCATAACATCTCTTACACGGTGATCGGCGCCGGCCTGCTGTGGTTCGGCTGGTTCGGCTTCAACGCCGGCAGCGCGCTTGGCGCGAGCGGGCTTGCGGCGCTCGCCTTTGCGACGACGCACACGGCGGCGGCGACGGCAGGGCTAACCTGGCCGATGATCGAATGGCTGCATCGCGGCAAGCCGACGATTCTCGGCGCGGCGACGGGCGCAGTCGCCGGGCTGGTGGCGATCACGCCGGCTGCCGGTTACGTCACGGTGCCCGCCTCGATGGCCATCGGCATCGGCGTCAGCCTGATTTGCTATCTCGGTCTCAACACGCTCAAGCCGCGCTTCGGTTACGATGACACGCTCGATGTCTTCGGCGTTCACGGGCTGGGCGGCACCTGGGGGGCGATTGCGACCGGCATCTTCGCAACCAAATCGGTGAACCCGGCGGGCGCTGATGGCTTGCTTTATGGCAACGCGCCGCAGCTCGTCACCCAGTTGATCGGCGTGGCCGCAAGCTGGGGGCTGGCCCTCGTCGGCACGTTCGTCATCCTCAAGCTCGTCAACCTGGTCGTGCCGCTGCGCGTCAGCGAAGAGGAAGAGGTCATCGGCCTCGACCTCGCCCTGCATGGCGAAACGGCGTACAACTTCCTGGAGCCGGGCATGAGCGGCATCAGCAGCTCGGCGCTGCGCGAATCCTCCTACGCAGCGATTCCGGCGACCGGCGATGCGGCGTCCGGTGATTGAGCTGAGAAGGTGTGATAGGCGATGAAAGTTTGATGAAAGTTTGCGGAAGGTGTGGGGGCGCCATTGAGCGAATGATTTGGCGACCATCTCTCAAGAGCGTCTCCCACACACCGCGCTCAGATGACCTGGCGGTTACCTGTGCAGCAGCCCTAAAACCGTAATCAACGCGGCGTTGAAAGTCAAACGTCGCGGGTTCTTCTTGATTCGCGGGGAGCGCTGCCGGGCAATCAACTACTGGCGGCTGCCCTGCGGGGCGCGCTTCACCACGGCCCTGCGCGTGCCGCGCGCCGGGCGGTGACAAGGAGAACCCATGTTGAATAGCACATCTGTCGCTGCGAAGTTGAGCGGGATGGTGATCGCTCTGGGAGTGGTTAGTGTGATGGCGAACTGGCAATGTCAAACGGCGCGGGCGCAGTCAACGATCTTCAATATTCCCAGCACCGATGTCGTCGCCCGACAGAAGGTTTATCTTGAGTTCGATTTCATCAGCCACCTCGAAAGCCATGCCAATGGCGGCTTTCAGACCACCGTGCCGCGCGTTGTCGTCGGCCTGGGCCGTGGCGTCGAGGTTGGCGTCAACGTCGCGGCGACCACCTCGGCTTTGCCGACGACGGTCTACATTCAGCCGAACCTCAAGTGGCAGTTTTACGCCAATGAAAGCTCGGGCGTGGCGCTGTCGGCGGGCGCGATTGCGTTCACGCCGCTCAAGGATCGCGGCGTGAATGATAGCTTCGCGATGGTTTATGCGAACGTCAGCAAGAAGTTCAAAGGCCGCTTCGGGCCGCGCCTGACCGCCGGCGGCTATGGCCTCGGCGGCGTCGAAGCCGACGTTGACAAAGGCGGCGCCATGCTCGGCTACGAGCAGGCAATCGCGAGTCGCGCCAGCTTCGTTGCCGACTGGTTCAGCGGCGAAAACGGCTTCGGCTATGTCACGCCGGGCTTTTCATTCGCGCTGCCGAAGAACGGGCTGTTGAACATTGGCTACAGCGTCGGCAATGCGGGCCGCAAGAACAACGGTCTTTTTGTTTATTACGGCGTGACGTTCTGAGATACCGATTGATGTGGCGCAAGGCGGTTAGCTTGCGCACAACTCTGCGCAAGCTAACCGCCTTGCGCCACAAGGAAAGCGTTTTTGTGATGGTGAGTGAAGCGAGCGTTGCAGGGTCGAGTGACGAAGCCGAACGCGTGGTGGCCCGGCAGCGCGTGCTTCGCTCGCATGGAATTCAAACCCAAACCAGGAGGAAACAATGAATCCCAAAGATGTTCTGAAATTTGCTGCCGACGCCAAGGCGGAGTTCGTAGACCTGCGCTTCACAGACCTGCTTGGCGCCTGGCACCACCTGACCTTTCCGATTGCCGAGTTAACCGAAGATTCGTTCGCCGCCGGCTTCGGCTTTGATGCTTCATCCTTGCGCGGCTGGGCGGCGATCAATGAAAGCGACATGCTCTTGATCCCCGACATCTCGCGGTTCTGGATCGATCAATTTATGGATCGCCCGACGCTCTGCATCGCCACGGACGTCGTTGACCCGATCACCCGCGAGAGCTACTGGCTCGACCCCCGCGCCCTGGCCAAGCGCGCCGAGAACTATCTGAAATTCACAGGCATCGCCGACACCGTCTTCTTCGGGCCGGAAGCCGAGTTCTTCATCTTCGACCATGTCAGTTTTCACAACGAGAATCATTCGTCGGGCGCGACCGTTGACAGCAGCGAAGGCTGGTGGAACACCGCCAGCGATGGCAACAAGCTGGGCTGGGCGATCCGCGGCAAGGAAGGTTATGTGCCCTGCCCGCCGCTCGATTCGATCCATAACATCCGCTCGGAGATTGCCGCCAAGCTCAAAGACGTCGGCCTCACGGTCGAGTGCCACCACCACGAAGTCGCGACCGCCGGGCAGTGCGAGATTGACTTCCGCTATTCGACGCTGCTGGGCACGGCAGACAATTTGATGATCTTCAAGTACACGGTCAAGAACGTCGCCCGCCAGTTCGGCAAGTCGGCGACCTTCATGCCGAAACCGCTCTTTGGCGACAACGGCAATGGCATGCACTGTCACCAGTCGTTGTGGAAGGACGAAAAGCCGTTGTTTGCCGGCGACGGCTATGCCGGAATCAGCGAGCTGGCCAAGTATTATATCGGCGGCATCCTCAAGCACGCGCCGGCCATCGCCGCGTTTGCCGCGCCGACGACGAATAGCTATAAACGGCTGGTGCCGGGCTTTGAAGCGCCGGTCAATCTGGCCTACTCGGCGCGCAACCGCTCGGCGGCGGTGCGCATCCCGATGTTCTCGCCCAGCCCGAAAGCCAAGCGCCTGGAAGTGCGTTTCCCCGACGGGACGTGCAACCCTTATCTGGCGTTTTCGGCGATGTTGATGGCGGGCCTCGACGGCATTCAAAACCGCATCGATCCGGGCGAGCCGTTAGACAAAGACATCTACGATCTGCCGCCCGAGGAGCTGGCCGAGATTCCGAGCGTGCCGGGCTCGCTCGACGAAGCGCTCGCGGCGCTCGAAGTGGATCACTCGTTCCTGCTCAAGGGCGACGTGTTCGGCGAGAAGCTGATTCAGCGTTGGATTAATTACAAACGCGAGCGCGAGATCAACGTCGTGCGCATGCGCCCGCACCCGATGGAGTTCTCGCTGTATTACGATGTTTAAATAAGGAAGGGAACTAAACACAGAGACGCAGAGACACAGAGGCACGGAGAAAACTCTGTGCTTCCTCCGTGCCTCTGTGTCTCTGTGTTATTCCTGTTCTGCCTAGTCCGTGACCGCACCGAGGCTGCTGCTCGACACCAGCCGGGCGTACTTCGCCAGCACCCCGCGCCGGTAACGCGGCTCAGGCGGATGCCACGCGGCGCGGCGGCGGGCGATCTCTTCTTCGCTGATGTTGAGTTGGAGCAAGCGACCGTCGGCGTCAATCGTTACCGGATCGCCCTCTTCGATGAGCGCGATTGTGCCGCCGACCGCCGCTTCGGGCGCGACGTGGCCGACGACCATGCCATAGGTCGCGCCGGAGAATCTGCCGTCGGTAATCAAGCCTACCGAATCGCCCAACCCCATGCCGATGATGGCCGAAGTCGGCGCCAGCATCTCGCGCATGCCGGGGCCGCCGCGCGGCCCTTCATAGCGAATCACCACGATGTCGCCAGGGCGAATGCTGCCCGCCAGAATCGCCTGGTGGCAATCGTCTTCGCAGTCAAAGACGCGCGCCGGGCCGGTGATCTGGTGGTGCTTGATGCCTGTGATCTTCGCCACACAACCTTCTTCGGCAAGGTTGCCTTTCAGGATAGCCAGATGGCCTTGCTCGTAGACCGGCTGCTCGAACGGGCGAATCACGTCCTGATCGGCAGAGGGCGCGTCGGGCACTTCGGCGAGCGTTTCGGCAATCGTCTTGCCGGTGATCGTCAGCGCGTCGCCGTGCAGCAGGCCATGATTGAGCAGCATCTTCATCACCAGCGGGACGCCGCCGGCGCGGTGCAGGTCTGTGGCAACGTAGCGGCCCGATGGTTTCAGATCGCACAGCACGGGGACGCGGGCGCGGATCGCTTCAAAGTCGTCAATCGTCAGCGGCACGCGCGCCGCGTGGGCAATCGCCAGCAGGTGCAGCACGGCGTTGGTCGAGCCGCCGACCGCCATCACCACGCTGATGGCATTCTCGAACGCCTTGCGCGTCATGATGTCGCCGGGCAGCAATTGCTGATGCACGGCGGCGGCCAGCACTTCGGCGGACTGGCGGGCGCTCTCGACTTTCTCGGCGTCCTCGGCGGCCATCGTCGAAGAGTAAGGCAAGCTCATGCCCATCGCTTCGATGGCGCTCGACATGGTGTTGGCCGTGAACATGCCGCCGCACGAGCCGGCGCCGGGGCAGGCGTGGCGCTCGACTTCGAGTAGCTCAACCTCTGTGGTCTTCTTGGCGACGTAGCTGCCGAAGGTTTCAAAGACGCTGACGATGGTCAGGTCTTCGCCGTTCCAGTGGCCGGCTTTGATCGTGCCGCCGTAGACGAAGATGGCCGGGATGTTCAGCCGGGCGATGGCGATCATGGCGCCGGGCATGTTCTTGTCGCAGCCGCCGATGGCCACCAGCCCGTCATGGCTCTGGGCGTTGCAGACCGTCTCGATGCTGTCGGCGATGACTTCGCGCGACACCAGCGAATACTTCATGCCTTCGGTGCCCATGGTGATGCCGTCGCTGACGGTGATCGTGCCGAAGACCTGCGGCATCGCGCCTTGCTCGTGCAGGACGGCGACCGCCGCCGCGGTCAGATCGTTGAGGCCGAGGTTGCACGGCGTCACCGTGCTGTAGCCGTTGGCGACGCCGATGATGGGCTTTGCGAAATCGTCGTCGCCGAAGCCGACGGCGCGCAGCATGGCGCGGTTCGGTGAACGGTGCAAGCCTTCGGTGATGGTTCTGCTTCTTCGATTATCGCTCATGATTTTTCCCCAGGTGTTGCGCAGGCCGAAGAACAATATCACAAAAGAAAAACGAGCGCGATTGTGACTTGATCACAATCGCGCTCGCCGTGTCGTAGCGATTCGGAGGCGGCTATTTCTCGTAGACGAAGCGCGCCACGTCGGCTTCCGAAAGGATGACCGTGTCGCCGGCATTCAGCGCCACTTCTTTAATGCGCTGGGTGCCGAGCTGGTTGAGGAACGTGCCGTTGGTCGAGTTCTGATCGATGGCGACGACGCGGCCATCGCGCACGCCGACCCACAGGTGGCGGCTCGAAACGCGCGGGTCTTCGATCTTCACCTGGGCGTAGTTACCATCGCGCCCGATGTAGAAGCCTTCCGGCCGCACATCCATGCGCTGGCCGTTGAACGGTCCAGAGGTCCAGCGGATCGCCCCATGGCCCGCCACTGCCGCGGCTGCGCCACCGAGGCCGGCCGTCTGCGACTGTGCTGAAAAAACCTGCGTCGGCTGCGGCGCTGCCGGCTTGGCCTGCGGCGGGTAGGACGGCTGCTGCTGGCCATAGCCCTGTTGCTGCGCGTAGCCCGGTTGCTGTCCGTAAGCCGGCTGCGGCGGGTACTGCGGCTGTTGCGGTTGTTGCCCGTAAGACGGCTGCTGCGGTTGCTGTGGGTACTGCCCGTGCTGCGGCTGTTGATGTTGCGGGTAACTGGCATGGGCCTGGAAGGCCGCCTGCCCCGCCGGGCGCGCCGGCTGTTTCTTGCTGCGCATCACGACAAAGCCGATGATGCCGCCGACGACGACCAGGCCGAGAATGCCGAGAACGGCCAGCATCAGAAAGCCGCCGAGACCCGATTTCTCTTTGCCTTCGGCAATCGCCTGCTGGCTGTCGCGGATCAGCCGCGCCGTCTCCGAATGCTGCGGGTAGAGCCGCGACACCTCTTCGAATTTCTTGATCGCCTGGCTGTAGTTGTTGTCCCAGTAAAGCTCCAGCCCTTCGCGGTAGCGCTTGTCAACCAGGCCCTCTTCGTTTTCGGTGCCGGCCTGCTTGATGAATTCTTTCATCGTGCTGGAGGGGATGACGAAGTTGAAGCCCTGGACTTCCTGGCCATTGACGGTGTCGCCGCGGAAGGTCAGCATGCCGATGAGCTCGCCCTTGTCGTTTAAGACCGGGCCGCCCGAATTGCCGTGCGTCGAAGGCGCGCTCACCTGCAAGACCGGCGCGCCGTCCTGGGCGTTCTTCTTGGCCGAAACCTTGCCGTCGGTGATCGAGGCTTCGAGCGCCGACTTCTGATCCAGAACGTTGGTGTCGGCGGCGCCCGGATAGCCGAAGACCGTGATGTGATCCTGAAGCTGCACCTTGTCGGAATCGCCCAGCTTCAGCACCGGCGCGTTCTTGACTTCGATCTTGATGATCGACACGTCTTTGCCTTCGCCGACGGGTGCGCCGAAGGCTTTAATCTCGAACGGGAAGTTGCTGCCGTCGGGCGTGATGACGTGGTGAATGTGGGTCAGGCTCTGCAAGCGCGCTTCAGACAGGATGCCGCGCAGCAGGTCGCCATCGGCGAAGATCGCGCGCGCGTCTTTGCCATAATCGCGCGCCAGCTGGTTGATAAAAGCGGTTAGCACAGACTCTTTGCCCTTGTCGTCGCCCTGGTGCGTCGCGTCGGTGACGTGGGCGTTGGTGGCGATGTAGCCGTTCGGGTTGATGAACGCGCCCGAGCCGCTGCCGACCGCAAAGCAATTGTAGGTCTTGTTCAGCCGAGGCCAAAGGACCTGGCCGTAATATCCGTCGTAGATGCGCACGACGGCGGGTTTGGAATACATCGCCAGCCGCTGTCCCTCGCTGACTTGCTGCGCGCTCGCCGTAAACAGCGAGGCGGCGGACAGGGCGGCCAGCGCCACCAGAATGACAATGGAAAACTTACGCATGGCGAATCTCCTTTGACCTATATGCAACCTGACAATAACGGAATTTCAAGTCGTGCGGGTTTTCGCGCCGACCGGTTGGCAAATTATACCACTGTGTGAGAAATAGTCACGTTCGGATTTTCAGTTTTGCCGAGATATTTTCCGCCGTCCGCCGCCGGCTGTCTGAGCCGTAACCAAACAGTGCGGGCGGACACCAGGGCGTCCGCCCGTCGAATTCTGGCCGCTCGAACGGATGAGCTAGCTCTGTTTGAACATGGCCTTGTTATCTTCGTAAATCTTGTTGGCCTTGGTTTCCAGGTCATCCGCTTCTTTCTTGATGGTCTGGAACTTCTTCTCGGCTTCGACAGCCTTCGCCTTATAGTCTTCGCGGTTCTGGCTATCGAGCAGGGCCTGTGGGTCGGCGAGCAAAGCGGTGGCCTGTTCGCCGCGCTTCTTCATCTCCTGGCCCTTGGCTTCCCAGTATTCTTTGAGCTTATCCGGCACCTTCATCTTGGCGGCTTCCAGAAATTTGTTGCCGCCGTCGGTGAAGCCGTCACGCGCCTTTTCCAGGTCGGCGATGACCGCCTTGGCGTCGCCGCGCACTTTCGCCAACCCCGCTTCGTCCTCGTCCTCGACCTTCAGCGCGGCGTCTTGCATCTGATCCAGCTTGCTCGTGCCGCTCTGCCACTTGTTGTTGGCCTCGGTGATCGAGGCGTTGGCGGCCTCGACCAGCTTGTTGGCCTTGTCGGTTTCATAGAACTTGCACGCCGCCGCGCCCACCAGCGCCAGCGCCAGCAAAGTGAGGAGCCCCAGTCGTCTTGCGTTCATCATACTTGTCGTTCCTTTCAGATTATTTTCACTGCGAATCGCGGGATTATACAGCAAGCCCCCGCAACTTCATAGCGCGCTGAGGGGAGATTTTGTCACCGCCGTGCGGCGGAAGCTGAAGCCCTTTTCGGCCAGCTCGTCGCCGGTCAGATCGGACGTATATTGGATCACTTTTCCGCCGCGCGCGCCGGTGCCGGGCAGCGCTTCAATCGTCAACTCTTGCCCGTCGCCGAACAGTCGCACGAGCGCCTGGCGGACGCTCGCTTCGTCAACGTCATCGCCTCGCAGTCGCAGCCGCAAGCGGCGGTCGGCGAATTGATGCAGAGAGAATTGCGCCAGCGCAAACGGCCTGAGCGCGTGCGTTACGTTGATGTTGTTGACCAGCTCGCCGCGCGTGTCAACGAACAGCGTCGGCTGGCGGCCTTCGAAGTCTGTCAGCACAGGCCGCCCGTCGCGCCACGCCATCGCCGCGTAATCGTCAGTGCGATAGCGTAGCATCGCCTGAAACGGATTGCGCCCGCCGGTCAGCACAATCTCGCCGCGCTCGCCCGGCGCGCAGAGTCGGCCATCGCGGTCGAGGATTTCCACAAAAATGTCGTGCGGGATGATCTCGAAGGCATCATTGCGCCGCGCCGCGATAAAGCGCGATTCGCACAGCGAGTAAACGTCAATCACCGGGCAGCCGAAACGCGCTTCGAGCCGCCGCTGCATCCCCGGCAGCAAGGTCATCGCCGACGACACCAGCGCTTTCGGGCGCGCCTGAACCGGCAATTGCGCGAGCGCCGCAAACGCCAGCGGGTCGCCGGAAAAAATCTCAGGGCGGCAATCATCAATGAAACGCACGCAGTCTTGCGGGTCGCGCCACTCGCCTGGGTTCAGGTTGATCTTGACATAGGCGGCCTGATCGAGAAACGCCGAGACCGTCGCATAGGTCAGCGTGTAATCTTGCGCACAGATCGTCATGATCGCCACGCTGCCGGGGCCGCCTTCGAGCCTCACGCCCTGACGGGCGAGCGCCGCGCGCAGCGCCGGCAGGTACTTCGCAGAGACTTCCGGGTGCGCCGGCACGTAGAGCGGCGCGCCGGTCGTGCCGGTTGAATCATAGACGATCATGTCGTCCAGCGGCTGCGAGTCAGGCACGAACGACCACGGCTCGCGGCTCAGGTCAGCGCGGTCGCAAGTCGGCAGCGCAAAAAAATCATCCGCCGCACCTTTGCGCTTGCGATAGAAAGGCACCTCGCGCAAACACCACGCCGCGTAATCGCCGACCCAGGCGGGCGGCGCGCCGTGCGCCCAGGTCGCGGGCGCGGCGTTCAGCTCTCGCTCATACGCCCGCACCCGTTCCAGGCCGGCGGCGGTCAGTTGATCGCCGCAGCGAAAGTTGTAGCGCGGCGCCGAGGGGTGCTCCAACAGCCGCCCTAGCAACCGGCGGCCCTCGTCGTCGAGCAGCGGGTAGCGTTCTTCATCAGGTAGTGAGCAAGTTCGACTCATAGCAGAAAAGCGCATCAATGGCGGCAATCGCCTGACGCAGGCGCTCGTCGGGCGTGCCGGAGATCATCACGAAACGCCGCTCGCGCGATTGCAATTCGCGGCGCAGGCGATTCAAGAACAGCTCGCGCGACTGCGGCGCGTCGCGGTGCGGGTCGGCCACCCACGCCACGTCCACGTCGGTGAGCAGGTACAGATCATAACGGCGCTCGGCGGCGGCGCGACCTATCCAGTCTTCGCAGGAGCCAAAGAAATGCTCGCTCCACAGCCGCGTCGTCAGCAACTCTGTGTCACAGATCAACACCCGGTTTGCCTGTCGCGCCAGTTGTTCTTCGCTACGAATCTGGCCGCGGGCAATCTCGGCGATGTCTGCGAGCGTCAATGCGGCAAGCGGGCGCTCGGCGTCTTTTGCATCGAGATACTCACGGGCGAATTCGGGCACCCAACTGGTCTGGTAATGCGCCGCGAGCTGCCTGGCCAGCGTCGTCTTGCCTGTAGATTCCGCGCCAACCACGGCCACGCGCCGGGCAAAGTAAGGCCGCACGCATTCAGGGATGAATTGCCAGTTGGCGTATGGGTCACGACGAATCGCCGTCGCCGACACCGGCACGCGTTGGCGCGCGAGGTCTACGGCAATGTGGCGCGCGCCGAGCCGTTGTGCCAGCTCGTCGCCATAGGCTTCCGAAGTGAAGACAACCTCCGGCCCCGCAGGCAAACGGCGACGGATGGTTTCTGTCCAGATTTCCCAGAAGCGCGGGTGCTCGTGCGGCTCCTGCGGATTTTCGTCCGCGACGTGAATGACGCGCACGTCCGGGTACATCTCTTTCAGCCACTCGTAGCGCAGGCGGCCCGGTATTGGCTCGCGCTCAAGCGAGCAGACGAGAATGGTAAGCTCCGCTACACGCTCGCGGGCGACATCGATCAAGTGCTGATGGCCGCGATGCGGCGGCATGAACTTGCCCAGGATCATGCCGGTTGCAAATTTCTGAGCGTCTTTCTCCATTCGTTCCACCCGAGCGCCGCCAGCACCAGAAACGCCGCGTAAAGCACGGTTGTCGGGTACAGCCCTTTAACGGTGTAGATGCCGATGCTCAACACATCGACGGCGATCCAGACCAACCAGTTTTCGATCAGCTTGCGCGCCAGCATCCACTGCGCGACGAGGCTCAAAGCCGTCGCCGCCGAATCCCAGTAAGGCAACGCGGCGTCGGTCCTGGTCGCCAGCCCGTAGCCCATCAAGGCGGTCGCCGCCACAGCGATGACGCCGAGCAAGAGGCCCAGCCGCAACGTGATTCGTGTCACCGTCAGCTTGCGGTGATCTTTGCCGCCGCGCAGCCATTCGTACCACCCATAGATTTGCAGCGCGATGTAGACGACCTGCAAGCCGGCGTCGGCGTAGAGCCGGGCGCGGAAAAAAATCACCGCATAGAGCCCGACCATCACCAGGCCGGTCGGCCAGCAAAGGATGTTTTGCCTGACGGTGAGCCAGACAGAAATCAGCCCCAGCATCGTCGCGATGATCTCCCAGGTCGTCACGGCTCACTCTCTGCCATAGACGGCGGCGGCTTCTTCGGCAGCCTTGCGCGCCATCTCTTCGCGGACTTGCCGGGCGCGGGCTTCGGCGGCGCGGGCCTCGCGGATGACGTGGGCGCGCTCGACGCTGTCGAGCGTCGTCAGCCGGTCTACGGCTTGCGATTCAGTCTCGCCCGCCGGGCGCAAGCCGAGCGCCTGCAAGCAGAGCCGCGCCAGCTCTTCGCGGCGGTCGGCGTCCGTGATGAACGCTTGCGGCGGCACGATGGCCGCGACATCGTCCAGCCCTGAAGCCAGTAACTCGTAGGCCGCCGGCGCGAAACGACTGCGCGAGCGGAACCACGGATCATAGAGCAGCCATACGGCCACCAGCACGACGCGCAGATTGCGCTCGCGGCGCGCATCGCCGCGCTTGAGCTCGAACACGTCGAGCTGCTGCGGCGTGAGCGGCGCGCCACCCAGCTCGCGCAGCAGATCGAAGACGACGGCGGCGACATACACTTCGCCTTTGCCGCCACGGTCGCGCGGCGCGGCCATAAAATCCGCCGGGCATTCCGCCAGCCGGCGCGTCAGGCTTTCAAGCTGCGGCCCTTCGTCCATAAGCCATAAGCCAGGAGGCAGGAGGCAGGAGGCAGGAGGCAGGCGTTAAGTGTTGACCACTTCTTGCTGCCGATCATAGAGACAGTTTGCATATCTTCTGGACTGCCTCCTGCCTCCTGCCTCCTGCTTCCTGCCTCCTGACTTCTATTCTCCGTATTTTTCTTTGCTGAAGGCGCGGGCAAAGGCGGTCAGTTGATCCCACGTCTGCACGCGATGAATCTGCCAGCCCTGTTCGTGCGCGCGCACCAGTGTCGCATTTTGCTGCCACTCCTGCCAGAGGTTCAACACCATCGTCGCGCCGCCGCGCCCGTTCGTCAGCGCCATCCGCGAGATGTCCCAGCCGCTCGCGCCGCGCTCGTCGTTTGCGAACATCGTGTCTACGCCGTCATCCGAGATGACCAGGGTGTGTACAGGGCGGTCGCTCGGCCTGCGATCTTTGAAGGTCTCGCGCAGCAGGTGAATCGGGAACGCCGTGCAGCCGCCGATGTAGCCGGTGAGGATTTTCAGAATGTCATGCTCATTACGCACGAACTCGCCGGTGGTCTGGTAATCATCCTTGCCGCTCCATAGCGTTGCCTTGACGCGCGAGCCGGCGCGCAATGCTGAGAGCGAAATGATCGCGCCGGCCAGCGTCAAATACGAAGTCGCTATCCGCGGGTTCGGCATCGAGCCGGAACAGTCAACGTACAAGTCCAGGTCAACCGGCTCGCGCTTTGGCGTAGCGCCGGGCGACGTGCCGTAGACGCGCTGCACGGTCGTATAACCGGGCACGAGCTGATGGCTTGCGAGCGCGCTCTCGAACCAGTCCACGTCTTCTATCGGCGAGCCGATGTCCCAGACGTCCAGCCCTTCGATCATTGGCTCTTGAGTCTCGGGGATGATGCGCGAGGGGAAACGCACAAGGTAAGGAATGCTACGCTCGCGATAGTAACGGATGGCCAGCTCGTCGGGCGGCAAGTTGATCCCCAGCCCTTTGAGAATTTCGCCGTACTCGAACGGCTCGCGGTACTGGCCCTGGCCGCCGCCCGCCGCTTGCGTCGCTGATAGGCGCGCCTTGCGGGCTTTCTCTGGCGCTTCGTCGTCTTCGATGACGCCGGTGATTTCGGGATCGAGCGCCGGGTGAATAGCGTCGCCGGCTTCGTCGGCATCAATTTCAACCAGCCCATCAGGCAGCGCCCCGACGCCGGCGTTTTTCGTGTCGAGCCAGCCTTTCAAAAGCAGCCGCACCTGCTGGCCTTCGTCTTCGAGCAGATAAGTCAAACAGAGCGCCGCGAAGCGCCCCGCGCCGCGCAGCCAGTCTTTCGCATAGACCCGAATGACCCGCGCGCCAAGGTGTGAGTCGCCTTCGAGCTGCGCATCGATGTCGCCTTTCGCCAGTGTCTGCCGGGGCAGGCTCCAGAGAATTTCATAGATGCGCATGTAGAACGTCCACATGCGATTCGTCGAATCTCCACCGAGCGTTTGAAAGACATCGGCCATGCGCAGCCGCGCGCCGCGCTGCAAGCGGTCGTTGATTAACAGGTCGGCGTAGAGATTGGCGATGAACCCGGCGAGGTGTTCTTTGGTCGGCAGCGCCCGTCGCATGCGCGCGATCATGCGGCCTTGATCGGTGAGGTCGGCGGGGCAGTAGACGTGATGGCCAATCTCGTGGCCGAGAATTTCGAGCGGGAAGCCATCGAGCTTGCGCTCGGCAATCTGCGCCAGGCTGATGACGACCGACGTGTCATTCAGGCGGATCATGGCAAAGCTATCGCTCAAGCCTTCGGCCTGCTCGTCCGCGGCGGTGCAGCACCAGCGCGGCTCGCGCAGCTTGGTGAACTTGCTCCACAGCGCCAGCGCCTCGGGCCAGCGCGACAGCCACGCGGCTTTTAGCTTGTCGAGTTGATCGTTCACGTCTCATCCATCAGCGCGACGAAATAAATGCTGTGCGAGCGGGGCAGGGTAACGGCCAGCGTCGTCTCCGTCGCCGCCGAGCTGCTCGGGTCGGCCAGATGTGCGAAGGTCTCGGCTCGCGCGCCTTTCATCACGCGCCCGCCGCGGTCGATCTTGAAGTCGAATTGCGCCGGGCGGTCGCTTGTGGGCGGGCGCGGGCCTGCACGATGAAAGGTCGCGCCGAACAGGTCAGCCGTCACCAGCCAACAAGCCTCGCGATCATAAGCCAGCCACTCGCCATCGCGCAGCAGCACGCGGGGCGGCTCGACAAAGACGCCGCCAAAGCCGCGAAACGCGCCGACCACTGCGACGACGCGCAGCCGTTTCTCTTTGTCGGCTGAATGACTGGCCGCCGCGGCAGGCGCGAGCCAGCGATCCTGCCGCAAGCGCGCGATGACCGTCGCCACGGGCGTCGTGTCGGCCACGGGCAAGCCGAGCGCGGCACGGCCAAGCGCTTCATCCAGATTCAAGCAGGCCGCGAGCGCGCCGTCGCGGTACTCGGCCAGGCCGCTGCGCCACGCGACGACTTTGCCGGCTTCTAAAAAGGTTTGCACGTCACCGCAGGTCACGCCGAGCCGCGTCATCGCGTCTATCCAGAAAGTCGGTCGCGCCGTCGCCGCCGTCGAGAGATTGTAGACCGCGTTGGTCACGGCGCTCGCCAGTCGCGAAGGCTCGCGGGCGAGCAGATGCGGCAGGCGCGGCAGCATCTCGCGCCACGCCCGCAGCAGCGCCGGGTAGCGCGACTCGCGACCGAGAAAGCCGCCGCCGATCAATTCCAGCGACAGGTCATAGAGCGCATCAACGACCGCGTCTACTCGATCCGCGGCGGTCGCGTGGACGGCTTCGGCGATGGGCGCGACCGTCGAGCGCAGATGCGCTTTCACGGCGTCGCCGTCGAGCGCCGCGAAGCGATGGCGCGCATAAGCGAATTTTGTATTGAAGCGGTCGCGTCCGCGCTTGAGCGCATCGGCCAGCGGCCCGCGGACGAGCGTTTCTATCATCACGCCTTCCATTGCAGCCACTTCAAGTAATTGGTGTAGCGCTGATGCAGGTACTTGAGCTTGAGGATGTCGTCAAACAGGTGGCCGTAGAGCTTGCGGCCTTTGCTCCAATCGGCGAGCGTGCGCTCGATCTTGACCAGCCGGGCGCGGGCTTCTTGTTCGCTGACGCCTTCCAGGCCGCGCGCGAATTCCGCTTCCATCTGCGCCACCACGTCATCGCGGTCGCGGTCGAGGCGGTCGTATTCGGCGCACGACAGGTCGAAGAGGCGGCGAATCCAGCCGACCTTGTCGCTGCGAAAAGCGCCGTTTTCCGGCGCGTCAAAGAAGGGCGAGTCGGCGTCTTGAGCCAGCTTGTCGTGCAGCACGAAAGGAATGATCTGGCGCACGTCTTCAAAGCCGACTTCCTGTAGCCCGCGAAACCATGCGAGCGCTTTGGCGAAGACCAGCAAGGTCATCAGCGCGCGCACAGACAAGCCGTTGCGCGTCTGGCTGCCCAGGTCTTTCAGCTTGTCCTTGCCGGTGTCGCGGGCGCTCAAAAGGTTGAAGTCAATCGCCGCCAGCTTCATCGTGTCTTTCGTCTTGTACTCGATCTGATCGGCGGCGGCGTCAAAAAACTCGAAGTGGCTGGCAAAGAATTCGATGCGGCGGCGCAACTCGGTTGCGAGCCGCACGTCGAGAATCTCTTGATAGGCGCGGTCAAGCTCGGCTTCGGTAAAAACGATCTCGCGCGGCACGACCTCTTCGGGCTTGATGTTCTCTTCGATGCGCGCCAGCAGGTCGCCGAGAAAGCGCGTGTTGAAGTGCAAGGCTTTGACGACGATGTCGATGCGGTCGCGCAGCGCTTCGATGACCTGATAAGTGCCGCCGCCGGCGTCGTCATTGGCGGTCAGATACCATGCCGCTTCGGGGCATTCGTAAATCTGATCGAGCACCTCGGCGTAGTTGTCGCCCATGACCGTGAGCAGCGCCGATTGCGTGCGCGTCGGGATGCGGTTGTATTCGTCAATGATCTTGACGCGCATGGCGAGCCACTTGCGCCATGAGATTTGCACTTCGTCCATGCTCTTGGCGGCGACGAGCGTCGAAGGCAGCGGGTTGCCGAGCAGGTCAGAGATGGTCATCTGCGGCTGGCCATGTTGAATGGCGCGCTTGATGTCTTTGATCGTGTAGCCTGCAAGCACGCCCATCAAGATGGCGCTGGCCGTCTTGCCGCGCCCCGGCCCGCCGACCAGCAAACAGCGGCGGCGCAGCACGAGGTTCAGCAGCGGCATCAGCACGAAGCTCGAATAGCTCTGATCCGACGGCAGCACCAGCCGGCTTTTCTGGTCGCCGAAGCTGAACGTCTGCGGCGGCGCGTCATTGTACTCAATGTCATAATACGGGCTGATGATGGCGGCGTTGACGATCCAGAAATACGCCTGCCGCAGCTTTTCATCCAGCGCCACCCGCGGCGTCGTGTCAGCCGTAGCGGTCGCCGCCGGTCCCGTGTAAAGGTCGGCGACATCGAACGACTGGCGCGCCGGCGTCGGTTGCGGATTGGTCGGCGCTTGCGAGACTTTCTTGAAGAGATCGAACGGCGGAGCCATGCCGAAGGGATACCAACTTGGGCGCAAGCCTGTCAAGATGCGCCCCCGAATTAATTTGCCTTTTCAGGCGGCGGCGGGAATATTTGGCTTCGCGGCGGCGATTCACCGAGTGGCGGTCATACGAATTTGCTCTGAGAGGTGTGAGCGCAATGTTTGGACGTTCGGCCAAGACAGAAGAGTTCGAGGGCGCGGCGCTGCCGCATTTGAATGACCTGTTCCGCACGGCGTTGCGCCTCGTCCGCGACCGCGCCGAAGCCGAAGACCTGGTGCAGGAAGCTTACCTGCAAGCGTGGAAATCGTTCCACCGCTTCGAGCCCGGTACAAACTGCCGCGCCTGGCTCTTCAAGATTCTTTTTCATGTCATCCAGCACCACCGCCGCAAGTGGTTCAAGATGCGCCTGGTCAGCAACGAGGACGAGCGGATCGAGGAAACCGTCAGCTACGAGCCGCCGGTTTCGCCGCACCTCAGCGACGAAGACGTGCTGGCGGCCTTCGAGAAACTGCCGCAGCATTACCGCGAGGTCGTGCTGCTGGCCGACGTTGACGAGCTGTCTTACAAAGAGGTCGCGGCGGCGCTCGGCATTCCGCTGGGCACAGTGATGTCGCGGCTCAACCGCGGCAGAAAGCTGCTGCGCCTGGAACTGGCCGAGTTCGCCGGCGGCTATGGCATCAATCAAACAGAAAGGGGGAAGGGCGCATGAATGTCGTCAACTTCGAGCAGCACCACTGCCAAAGAGTGCGCGCTTACCTGGATTCATACCTGAATAACGAGCTGCTGGTCGAAACCACGCACGAAGTGCTGCGCCACCTCGAAGGCTGCGCGGCTTGCTCGGAATCGCTGGAGAATCGCCGGCGCATCAAAGAACTTTTAAAGGCCGCGGTGATGAAAGAGTCCGTGCCGCCCGCCTTGCAGGAGAAGATTCGCAAGCGCATTCGCAAAGACGCAAAGCCGGGATGGCCCACCTGGACGCTGATTGCCGCGGCGGCAGTCGTCCTCATCGCCGTCAGCCTCTTCGGGCTGCGATTGCGGAATCTCTCGGCCTCGCCCGGCCCTGAAGTGACGGCTCAGATGGCCGGCGCGCAAATCCTTGAGATCGGGCTGAAAGATCATCTCCATTGCGCTTTGGATTCGGGCTTTGCCAATCGCCAGTTCACCGAAGCGCAGATGCGCGAGCAGCTCGGGCCTGATTTCTTCGGACTGGTGGCGATGGTCAACGACAGGCTGCCGGGTGCCTATCGCGTCGTCGTCGGCCACCACTGCAAGGCCAAAGGGCGCGAGTACGTTCACCTGATCTTGAAGAGCCCGCAAACGGCGCTGTCGCTGGTGGTCACGAAAAAGAACGGCGAATCGTTCACGCAAAATCAGGTCGCGGCGATGCTCGATGCCGCGGGCGTGCCGGTCTTTGGCGCCCGCCTGAACAATCTGGAAGTCACCGGCTTTGAAACGCGCGACTATCTCGCCTTCGTCGTCTCTGATTTGAGCCGCGAAGACAATCTGCAAATCGCCGCCGCGCTAGCGCCATCGGTGCAATCGTTCCTCAACCGGCTCGACGCGTGAAGACGATTTCGCAGACAGTTGCCAATCGCCGCGCGCTTCGCTTATCTTCATGGTAGTGCCCAGCGACTTTTTTGCTGGATCAATAAAACCATGAAGTTTGTATATTTCTACGCCCGACTCCTCGGCGTTGCCGTTGTCTCTCTCCTCTCTTCAGCTTCGGTATTTGCCGGTCAATCCGACACCTTCGCGAGAGGCGCGATCAGCGAGCGCGTCGTCTGCCGCGCCGCCGCCGATCAGAGCTACGCCTTGTTTCTGCCCGCGGGCTATACGCCGCAAAAACGCTGGCCGATCATCTATTGCTTCGACCCGGCGGCGCGCGGGCGCGTCCCGCTTGAGCGTTTCAAAGCGGCGGCGGAAAAGTATGGCGTCATCGTCGCGGGCTCGAACAACTCGCGCAACGGCGCAGGCGACGTTGCCGCCGCCGTGCGCGCCATGATGAACGACACGCGCGAGCGGCTGGCGTTAGACCCGCGCCGCGTCTACACGGCGGGCTTTTCCGGCGGCGGGCGCGTCGCCACAGGTGTCGCCCTGTCGCTCGGCAACGCGGTGGCCGGGGTCATCGCCTGTGGAGGCGGCTTCCCGGCAACCGCCGCGCCGACGCGCAGCGTGACCTTTGCGCTCTTTGCCACCGCAGGCCGTGAAGATTTCAACTATCCCGAAATGCGCAACCTGACGCGCGCCTTTGACCGGCTGGGGCTGGCGAATCGCTTTGCCACTTTCGACGGCGGGCACGACTGGCTGCCGGCGGCGCTTGCCGAAGAGGCCATCGCATGGCTTGAGCTGCAAGCGATGAAGAGCGAGCGCCGCGCCCGCGACGAGGCGCTCATCAATGAATGGTTCGAGCAGAGCGTCAGCCGCGCCCGAGCCGCCGAAGCCGCCGGCAAAAGTTACGAAGCTTACATTCGCTTCAATGACGCGGCCAGCGACTTCAAAGGGCTGCGCGAGGTTGCCGAAGTCGAACGCCGCGCCGCCGAGCTGAAGGACGCGAATGCGGTCAAGCAGGCGATCAAACAGGAAGACGAGCAGGAGCGCGAGCAGCAGACCCGCGTTAAAGAGCTATACAAGTTGAAGGCGTCGTTGCGAGGCCAGGACGAACGCCAGGAGCTTGCGCCTGAACGTTTGAGCGATTTTGGTGACCAGCCGGCGAAAAGTAGCGACGAGCGCCGGCAGGCTTACGCCGATTTGCAAAAGAACCTCGCGGCCCTCAAGAAGCGCTCCGACGCACCGCCGGGGAGCGCCGAACGGGTCGTAGCGCGGCGGGTCATCAACCAGTTTTTCGTTTACCTGAGCGAAGAGGCGAGCATCCTGCAACAGCGCAAGCAGTACGCGGCGGCGGCAGAGAGCCTGTCGCTTGCGATATTGATTGCCCCCGACAATCCACGCCTGCTCTACAACCTGGCCTGCGCCTACGCGCTCAACCGCGACCGCCGCAATGCGCTCGACGCGCTACGGCGCGCCGTCGCCAAAGGCTTCAAGGACGCGGCGGCCATCGAGGGTGACAAGGATTTAGAGGGGCTGCGCGACGACCCGGCGTATAAACAGATTGTCGAAGAACTGAAGAACAGGAGGCAGTAGGCAGGAAGCAGTAGGCAGGAGGCAGGAGGCAGTTGTTGATCATTACCGGCTGCTGATCGTCAACAGAGTTTGCATGCTCTCCTGACTGCTTCCTGCCTCCTGCCTACTGCTTCCTGATCACAAGCGGTCGCCGGCTTTCAACCGCATGCCGTTGGCGAACTCGCGCGCGGCGACGCGCCGCTTGCCTTCGAGCTGACACTCTTCGATAAGCAAGGCGCTACCCGCAGCACAACGGATCAGCAGGCCGGCGCGGTCTATGCGCAGGATCGTACCGGGCGGGTTCGCGGCTTGCGGCTCATCGGCTATCGGCTGGTCTTCGGGGCGGGCTCGCCAGAGATGCAAGCGCGCCCCGCCGAGCGTCGTGTACACGCCGGGCCACGGCTGAAAGGCGCGCACGCGGTTGCTGATCTCCGCCGCTGGTAAGCGCCAGTCCAACAGCCCGTCTTCGCGCTTCAGCATGGGCGCATAGGTCGCCGCGTCGTTGTCTTGAGCCTCGGCCGTGACCGCGCCGCGCTCGACCGCTGGCAATGTTTCTGACAAAAGCGCCGCGCCCAGCTCGGCAAGCTTGACCGCCAATTCCGGGGCGGTTTCGGTTGCGCCGATGGCCGTGGCGCGTTTAGCGAGCATCGGGCCGGTGTCCATGCCTGCGTCCATCTGCATGATGGTGACGCCGGTTTCGGGCTCGCCATTGGCAATCGCCCAGTTGATTGGCGCCGCGCCGCGATAGCGCGGCAGTAGTGACGCATGCACGTTGATGCACCCAAGCCGCGGAATCTGCAACAGCCACGCCGGCAAAATCTTGCCATACGCCGCGACGACACAGGCGTCCGGCTGAATGCGTTCAAAGACGGCGCGCACCTCGTCGCTGGCCTTAATCCGCGCCGGTTGATGAACCGCTATGCCACGTTCAAGCGCCAACTGCTTGACCGGCGGCGTGTGCAGATGATGGCCGCGCCCCGCGGGCTTGTCGGGCTGTGTAAAAACGGCGGCGACCTCTTGGCCATCGGCAAGCAATCGCTTAAGCGACGGCACGGCAAATTCCGGCGTGCCCATGAAAATCAATCTCATAGCTTTATTAAAGAGTGACAAGTGACGAGTGACAAGTGACAAGAAGAAGGAAGTCAGGAGTCAGGAGTCAGAAGCCAGAATGAGAGCGGAGGCGAGAGCCGACTTCCTTGTTCATTCTGACTTCCGGCTTCGGGCTTCTGACTTCTCTCCGCGTCACTGATTTACATCTTTTTACATTTTGCGGCGCGGCGGCTAAGTGCGGCAAAGTTGCGCCTTGTGGCGGCCCTCCCTATAATTGCCAATATTCTATGCGTGCCATTGAAACGGCGGCGCGCGCGAGGACGTAGGAATACTGGCGATGCAAGACCGCGAACTTCACTACAACGGCATACTGCCGCCGCTGACGACGCCTTTCGACGAGCAAGGTCGAGTTGACTTTGAAGGGCTGCGGCGCAACGTCGCGCGCTTTAACGAAACCGGCCTCGCCGGCTATGTGGCGCTCGGCTCGAATGGCGAAGCCGTCCACCTGACCAGAGAAGAACAGACCGAGGTCATCGAAACCATCAGGCAAGCGGCGCGGCCCGATCATACCCTCATCGCCGGCGTGAACGAGTTTTCAACGCAAGCCGCGATTGCCGCCACCGCGCGCGCCAGGGCTGCCGGGGCCGACGCGGCGCTGGTCGTCACGCCTTACTTTTACAAATCGCGCATGACGCAGGCGGCGCTCAGCGAACACTTCACCGCCGTCGCCGAGGCGTCGCCCCTTCCGGTTTTCATCTATAACGTGCCGCAGAATACCGGCGTCATCATCGAGCCGGCAACGATTGCGCGGCTGGCCGAGCATCCGAACATCATCGGCGTGAAAGACAGCTCTGGTAATTTCGGCCCGCTTGCCGAAACCCTCCGCCTCGCGCCTGCCGGCTTCCGCGTCATGGTGGGCAACGGCGGCATCCTCTACCCGTCATTATTGATGGGCGCGAGCGGTGCGATCCTTGCGGTCGCCTGCGCCGCGCCGCGCGCCTGCGTTGAGCTTTACGATGCCGTGCGCGCCGGCGACACGGCGCTGGCGCGCGACTTGCAGAATAGACTTGCGCCACTGTCGCAGGTCGTGACCGCCGGCCTCGGCGTCGCGGCCTTGAAGGCGGCGATGGCCTTGAATGGTTTTGTAGGCGGTCAGCCGCGTGCCCCGCTCGCGCCGCTCAGTGAGCAAGAGCGCGAGCGCGTTCGCGCCGTGATGCGCGACACCGGACTCTTCCCAGAGATGGAGTAAAGCAGTTGTCAGTTATTCAATTGTCAGTGATCAGTTGGCAGTTGCCAGCCAGAAGGCAGCATACCCAACTGACAACTGACAACTGACAACTGGTCACTGCCTACTGGTAACTGCTTATGAAAGACGCCGACTGTACCAACCTCGAAGCCGCCGCCGAGCGAACCGAGGACGCGCTCCGCTTCACGGAGATTCCGCGCACCTCTCGCCTGTTCAACGATTTTCTTTACGATTACGACAAAGTAGCGCGCTTCTACACCGACTGCGGGCGCGCCGTGTCGCCGCTCGCCGCGCATGCCCGCGAGGTCGGCGCGCGCTCCTTCGACCGCCAGCGTGTCGCCGACGCGCTTGAACGCATCAACCGGCGTGCAGGCTCGTCCGAGCTGACCTTCAAGAACATCGAGGTGCTGCGCCGTCCGGGCTCTGTAGCCATCGTTACAGGCCAGCAGGCGGGCCTGTTCACGGGGCCGCTCTACACCGTCCATAAGGCGATGACCGTCATCAAGCTTACCGACTGTCTGCGCGAGCAGGGCATCGAGGCGGTGCCGGTCTTCTGGGTCGCCAGTGAAGATCACGATTATGAAGAAGTCAATCACTGCCGGCTGATCGATACGGAAGGCCATCTGAAGACGATTCACTACGAGCCGGCAGAGCGGCCCACGGATGCGCCGGTCGGTCGCGTCGAGATCGATGCGGGGATTGCGACGGCCATTGATGAGTTCGTCGCGGCGCTGCCGCCGTCGGAGTTTCTAACCGACATCGAACGCGACCTGCGCGACAGCTACGCGGCAGGCGAGGGCTTTGCCGACGCGTTCGCAAAGTTGATGGCGCGCATCTTTAAAGACTATGGCGTTGTCCTGCTCGACCCGCTCGACGAGGAGTTGAAGCAGGTCGCCGCGCCGCTCTATGCGCAAGCCATCGAGCGCGCGCCGCAGATCGCGCGGGCGCTGGTCGAGCGCAGCCGCGAGCTGGAACAGGCCGGCTATCACGCGCAGGTTCACGTTTCGGAAGACGCCGCGCCGCTGTTTATTATGGACGATGGCCGGCGCGTGGCGATGACTCAGCACGAAGGCCGCTTCTATGTGAAAGGCTCGAATCGTTCGTTCGATCAAGCCGAGCTTACGGAGCTGGCGGCGCGCTGTCCGAACTGCTTCAGCCCGAACGTGACGTTGCGGCCCGTCGTGCAAGACTGGCTCTTGCCGACCGCCGCCTACATCGGCGGCCCGGCAGAAATCGCTTACTTCGCGCAGATTCGCGCCGTCTATGAGACCTTGGAGCGCCAGCCGCCATGCGTGCTGCCGCGCGCCAGCATGACCATCGTTGAGCATCGCCATCAGAAGACGCTCAAGAAGCTCAAGCTCAACTTGCCGGATTTCTTCGACGGCCTGCACGCGGCGATCACCAAAGTCGTCGAGCAGAGCCTCGACCGCGAAACCGCCAACGCGTTTGCCGACACCGAGCGCCAGATCACCGAGCAACTCGACCGCCTCGAAGCCAGCCTGCGCCGCGCCGACGCCAGTTTGTCTGACGCCACGAAGAACGCGCGGGCGAAGATCATCTATCAGCTCGAACATCTGCGCACGCGCTTCGTGCATACCAGCGCGCGCCGCGAAGAGACCGTCTATCGCCAGGTCGAGCGCGCCTACACGACGCTGTTTCCAGACAAGAACCTTCAGGAGCGCGAACTGAATGTTTACTACTTTCTTTCGCGCTACGGCCCAAGCCTTCTCGACGAGTTGTACGCCGCGATAGACATAGGCTACACGAATCATCAACTGGTATACATAGGCGGCGCGGCCTCGCAGGTCGTCAACGCCCGCTGACCGGCAGGCGGCAACTCATTCTTCCGACGCTGAAGTAATCTGTTAG
>DATENM010000096.1 GCA_035275065.1 Blastocatellia bacterium | reverse complement strand
TTGGCCACATCCAGCTCGCCCTTCAGCACGCAGCGGCCTTGCAGAATGTAGTAGCCCGAGCCGGGGGCCTGCATGCAGTGGAAGATCATCCCCTGTTGCATGGGCGTTAGCGGGTACACTGCCTCTACGTTCGTCTTGTCTTTCATTGCTCTAATTCTTTCCGGTCCAGGTTGGTGTTTATCTGGTTGGCTAAGGTCACCTGAAGCGCTTGCTATGAATGGGCATCTTCTGGCTCTACTTCGATTCCGTCGAGGATACTGTCCAGCTCTTGTGAGTCGAAACCCACTACGTCGAGGTCAACGGCAGAGGGGGCTTCTGTGATGGAACTTACACTTGCGATGATTTGCCGAAGGACATCAAGATAACTCTGTGCCAGCCTTTCTACCGTGTCGGCACGGTGCAGGTTGCGGCTGTAAGCCCATTCAGATTGGAAGCGCCCACGGCTGATCCAGCAGTTGATCTCAAACGTGTACTCCCGCATGTCCTGCGGACTATGCCTTGGCCCGTGCTCAGCTCCTGAGATTAAGAACTGGCGGTCTGACTTTTTCGCCTCATCAAACTGTCCGAGGTAGTTAAAACAGATTTCCGGCTCCGCCGCCTGTGACAACTCCCTGGCGATCTCTGATTCTGCATTCAAATACCTCAAGATCCCATAACCAATACCGCGCTGCGGCACCCGCCGCATCTGCTCCTCGACTCGCCGCATCTGCTGCCTCGGCCACTCTCCTGCCTGCCTGTCGATCCACACCGGGTAGACGCTCGTGAGCCATCCCACACTCCGCGTCAGGTCAACTCCCACCACCTCTTCCTCTCGCCCGTGGCCCTCCAGCTCCACCTTCACGCCACTCCCCCCGCTCCATGCGCAGATACTCTCGACCAGCGCTCCCACCAGCACCTCCTGCAACTCGCCGCCGACAGCCTTCACCACCTCCCGCACCAGCTGCCGCGTCTGCTCCTGGCTCAGCCCCACCACCACCGTCGCGCCGCTGTCGCCAAGGTTCTCGCCTTCCTCATAGTCCCGCGGCAGCCGCCCGCCGCCCTGTCGCACCACCTTGCGCCAGTACTCTCCCTCCTGCCTCTCCAGCTCTCCTGCGCGGGCAACCTCCTCCAACCCGGCTGCCCACTGCTGATAGGAATTCGTCTTTTCGGCCAATTCCACCGCCTCGCCGCGCCGCAGTCCCTCGTAGGCATGGATTAAATCCTCCAGCAGCACGCCCCACGAGACCGTGTCTATCACCAGGTGGTGCGCCACGACCAGCACCCACGCCTCCCGCTCGGGCCCGAAGTCGAAGTAGCCCAGCCGCAGCAGCCGCCCCTCGTCCAGTTGCAGGCTCGCCTGCAACTCGCCGGCCGCCTGCCGGAAGGCACTTTCCCAGGCGGAGGCTTCCAGCCCCGACAGGTCGATCATCTGGATCAGGTCAGTCGGCACCTGCGGGCTGATGGCCTGCCGCCACTGGCCGGCCTCGCGCCAGAAGCGCGCCCGCAGCTGGTCGTGGTGGAGGCACAGGGCAGTGACCGCCGCTTGCAGAGTGAGCGGGTCAATGGGCGTGGCGCCTTCCAGCAACAAGGATTGGTTGTAGTGATGAGGATGACGGCGTTGCTGCTCGAAGAAGCGGGCCTGGATGGGCGTCAGGGGGACAGGCCCGGAGAGCAGTCCCTGCGCGGCCGCCAGGCGTTTGACGGTGCCGACCTCTGTGGCGAGTTCGGCGATGCTCTGGTGCAGGAAGATTTGTCGCGGCGTTATTGATATTCCCGCACGTTGAGCTCTAGATGCTACGTGAATAGCCAGAATCGAGTCGCCGCCGAGCTCAAAGAAGTTGTCGTGGATGCCGACCTGAGGAAGCCTGAGCATCTCAGCCCAGATGCGGCAAAGGGCTTGCTCGACAGGGCTGCTGGGTACTTGTGAGAGGTCCGCCGGCTCGGTGTCGGCGGTGGGAGCGGGCAGGGCCTTGCGGTCGAGCTTGCCGTTGGCCGTCAGCGGCAGCTCCTCTAGCTCCACGTACGCCGTCGGCACCATATACTCCGGCAGCCGCTCTTTCAACTGCCTCCTCATCTCCCCTCTCTCTATCTTCCTCCCCTCCCTCATCACCACGTACCCCACCAGCCGCTTCTCCCCTCTCTCTCCTCCTACCGCCGCCGCCGCCGCGTCCTCCACCCACTCGGCCTCCTTCATCGCCGCTTCGATCTCCCCCAACTCGATCCGATACCCTCGCACCTTCACCTGCTGATCCACTCGCCCAAGGTACTCCAGCCGCCCGTCTCCCACATACCTCCCCACGTCGCCCGTCCGATACAGCCGCTCGCCGCTTCCCCCTCCCAGCCAATCCGGCACATACCTCTCCCCACTCTGCTTCCCA
>DATENM010000095.1 GCA_035275065.1 Blastocatellia bacterium | reverse complement strand
TGGGAGCACCTTTCTACTATCAGGTTGGCTTGGCTTTGGCGGTGCCGGCGTATACGCTGATAATCTACGTCTGCTTAATCGTGATCGGCTGGCCGCATTCCCGAGAGAAGCGCGTTGAAATGGATGAGTCGAGATAGAGAGTGAGAGCCATCCGAGAGTGGCCTAACAACGACATGCACCGGAGCGCGCGAAGCGCAACTCTTATCATTCCCGCTATGCCGTTCGCGCGCCCGGTGATGTGTGTTCGTTAGGTGGTTACATTTGAAAGCCATTGAGGTAGCAGAACCTGAAGTGGTTAGACAATAAATGTATTTTAGGAGTCAGCAAAATGCTGGATATATCTCAATCTAAACTAGATCTTATTATTACCATTGCAATAATTTTCTTGCTTATAGTCATGTTATATAACCACAGAAGATCATCTTCTACAGCGAAGGTAGATTCTGCTGAACTTGGTGTGAAAGATCTCATCGAAAAAGTCAAATCAGAACTCATAGAGATGGAGCAAAACAGAGAAAGGGAAGGAAAAGCCGCTCTCTTTGAACTCAAAGACTTTGATCTGGAAATTAATTTTGTTGTCAAAGCTGTTAATAAGGAGTCAGGACAAGCTGAGTTCAAAGTAATAACGGTAGGTGGGGAAACAGAATCTGACTCTGAAAAAGCTCAAAAAATAAAATTACATATGACTGTTGTTCAGCCTCAAAATCGGAAAACAAAAGCTTCTAAAACACCACCGCAGGCCGATGAGTCTGCCATGATATCCGATCCACTGCCAAAGGAGAAAAAGTAATATGCTGAAAGTTGGTCACTCCTATCTAAATAAAGCCTATTTAATCGTTATGATTGGTCTGTTTTTATTTATCCCAACTGAGACATTCGCCTCGAATGAGGATGAACATTCTTTGATATGGTTTGTGAGTATTTATCCCAAAAATTCTGATTATCTTGTGGTATTGTTCGACCCTCGGGAGTTATCTAAGAGCGGATTCTATATTGCCAGCTCTATTCGTTACGAAGTGAAATTCTATGCAGAGCATAACAGGTATCTTGGAAGCAAGAGCTTCTTTTACACTAATAAAATAGATGGCGAACATATATATCGGCAATTTGTACCGCATCCCTACAAATTGGCAGAAGCGGTTATGGGAGGAAACGCTTTCTATAAGGTCCGCCCCATTGGGACCACTGGGCTACGTACGACGGTTTCATTTTCTCGTTGTGATGAATACTACAGTTCACCTAAAGAGCCTGAGAATGTCAGTTCCCAAGAAGAACTCGAGGTTAACTGGAGGGCAGTGGCAGAATCATCAGATCAACAACTTGATGTCTACCCCTATTTAATCCGTAAGCCAAACGGAAAATTTCGCCCTCCTGGCGGCTATCGCTGGGTCAACCCTAATGATGAAGATGATTTTCGGGTGGAGCCTATGCCGGATTTGAGGGTGGGCGAAAAATGGCGGTTGCTGCCTACCAGGGGGAATCGCTGGGTAAATCCAGATAACCCTAATGATTTTCAGGTTGAGTTAGCGCCAAACTTGATTAAGAAAGATGGAAAAATTCATCCTGCTAATGGCTATTGCTGGGTTTATCCAGACGACCCAAATAATTTCTGTGTTGAACTCATACCAGGATTAATTAAGGGCAAGGATGGGAAATTCCATCCTGCTAACGGCTATCGCTGGGTTAATCCAGATGACCCAAATGATCTGCGGGTTGAACGCTCACCATAATCATCTGAGGAGCAGTTATCGGATTTAATTTTCAACAAACTGCTCAAAAATATCTTTTATGTCTTGGCTCCAATAGCTATGGAGTAAGAGATGAAAACAGAAAGAAGCATGAGGATGAACAAGCGAGGCAGAAAGCAGGACATAACCACAAACCACCTAACAACGACATGCACCGGAGCCGCCGCTGCGCCGTTCTCAAGGTTACTGGCAATGCCGTTCGGCGGCCCGGTAATGTCCGGCGTTGGGCGCCTTTCCCGCAATCGCTAACAGGCGCGATTGTGCTCGCTTGCTGTTTCGGTTGATGCGTGTTCGATCCGCGATCATCGGTAATCCGAATCCCGTGGCCATCTCCAAGTGCAAGAGCAGGCGCTGCACCGA
>DATENM010000094.1 GCA_035275065.1 Blastocatellia bacterium | reverse complement strand
ACTGGCCAAGCTCCCACAGGCGCAGTCGCACCCTGGCCTCGGCTTCGATCACCTGCACGGCTTGTTGCTGCCGCAGCTCGAAGCGTGTGCGCAGCACCTCGTGCCGCCGCTCGATCTCTCCCAGGCTCTGCTCAAAGGCCCCTATCTTCAACTCACCAGTGAGGCGCACGGCGCGCGGCACGTTGTAGGCGGCGCTCGCGGGCTCCAGTTGATGGATGAACCACAGCCGCTGCTGCGCGAACGACAGCGGCAACTCGCTCTCTCGACTCACCCGCTCAATCGGCCCTGCCGGGAGGCGGCTGCCGCCTTGCTGCTGCTGTTGCTGCACAGCCGCCGCCAGCCCTCGCACCGTCGGCTCCTCGAATAGCACCCGCAGTGGGACTTCCACCCCAAGCACCTCGCGTAGGCGCGAGATCACTTGCGTCGCCAGCAACGAGTGGCCACCCAGCTCGAAGAAGTTCGCCTCGACGCTCACCTCTGCCTGCCCCAGCACCTCACTGAAGATCCCTCCTACCAGCTCCTCGATGACATTCTCTGCTGCGGCTGCCTCGCCTTCACCGTCTCGCTCTGCCATCGGCGCCGGCAGCGCCTTGCGATCCAGCTTGCCGTTGGCCGTCAGCGGCAGCTCCCCCAGCTTCACAAACACCGCCGGCACCATGTATTCCGGCAGCCGCCGGCTCAACCCCTCCCGCAACTGCTTGCCGCTCACCTCCGCCCCATCCTCACCCACCACGTAGCAGACCACCTGCGGCCCGCTCACCGCCTCATCGCGCACCACCACGGCGCTCTGCCTCACCCCTGCCTCCTCGTTGACCGCCGCCTCGATCTCCCCTAGCTCCACCCGATACCCTCGCACCTTCACCTGCTGGTCGCTTCTCCCTAGGTACTCCAGCTCCCCTGCGGCGCTGTACTTCACCACGTCCCCCGTCCGATACAGCCGCGCCCCTGCTTCCCCACTGTAAGCATCGGGCACGAACCGCGAGGCCGTCTCCGCCGCTTCGCTCACATACCCCCGCCCCACCGCCGCCCCGCCGATGTAGAGCTCGCCTACCATCCCCGGCCCAGCCACCTGCTCGCCGCCGCTCACCACATACCCACGCACATTCCCCAGCAGCCGCCCAATCGCTATCGTTGTCTGGCCGCCGCCATGACTGCCGCCCTGGCCGCCATCCTGGCTGCTCGCCTCGACCTCCTCTACCCCCACCCGGTGCGTCACCACCCCGACCGTGCACTCCGTCGGCCCGTAGTGATTCACCACCTCCGCCCCTCGCCCTTGCCCCCACCTCACCAACT
>DATENM010000093.1 GCA_035275065.1 Blastocatellia bacterium | reverse complement strand
GGAGTGAGCGTGGCGAGCGTGTGTCACGTGGCGTGGGGGCAGGTGGTGGCGCGGACGAGCGGACGCGAGGAGGTGGTGTATGGGACGGTGCTGCTGGGACGGATGCAAGGTGGCGAAGGGGCGGAGCGTGCGATGGGGCTGTTCATGAACACGCTGCCGGTGAAGGTGAGGGTGGGTGAGGAAGGAGCGGCGGCGAGTGTGCGGGGGATGCAGGAGCAGTTGGGAGAGTTGTTGAGGCACGAGCAGGCGTCGTTGGCGTTGGCGCAGCGGTGCAGCGGGGTGGCGGCGCCGACGCCGCTGTTCACGTCGCTGTTGAACTATCGGCACAGTGCTGAAAGAAGGCCGGCGCGGTCGGTGGAACAGGCGCGGGTCGGGCAAGGCATGCAGCGTTTGCATGGAGATGAGCGCAATAACTATCCCCTGACGCTTTCCATCGATGATGTTGGCGAAGAGTTCTGGCTATATGTTCATGTGGATGCTTCAGTTGGCTCTGAAAGGGTGTGCCGCTACATGCACCGGGCGCTAGAGTCGCTGGTCGAGGCGCTCGATAGCCAGCCCGCCAAGCCGCTGCGCACGCTCGAGGTCATGCCTGAGGCAGAACGTCAGCAAGCAATTTATGAGTGGAACGCGACCAAGGCCGACTACCCGCGCGACCGGTGTGTGCACGAGCTGTTCGAGCAGCAGGTCGAACAGACCCCAGAGGCCATGGCGGTCGTCTGCGGCGAGGCGCGGCTGACTTATGGCGAACTCAACCGCAGAGCCAATCAACTCGCCCATTACCTGCGCCAGCTCGGCGTCGGCCCCGATGCCCGCGTCGCCATCTGCGCCGACCGCGGCGTCGAGATGATGCTGGCTGTCCTCGCCGTCTTCAAAGCCGGCGCTGCTTACGTGCCCCTCGACCCCCAGTACCCTGCTGAGCGCCTGCGCTACATGCTCGAAGATAGCGCCCCGGTTGTGCTGCTGACACAGGGGCGCTGGCGAAGCCTGTTGCCGCCACTCGATGAGCGCGTGGCGGTCATCGATCTCGACGCGCCGGCCCCGGCCTGGCCGCCACTGCCCATCTCGAATCCGACCCCGGATGGCGTCGGCAGCCGCCGCCTGGCCTACCTCATTTACACCTCGGGGTCAACCGGCCAGCCCAAAGGCGTGATGGTCGAGCAGCGCGGCATGATCAATCACCTCTATGCCAAGCTCGCTGACTTGCAGTTGCGGCAGACGGACGTGGTGGCGCAGACCGCCTCGCCCAGCTTCGACATCTCGGTGTGGCAGATGCTGGCGGGGTTGCTGGTCGGCGGACAGGTGCAGATCGTCGAGGCGCGCCAGGCGCACGACCCACAGCAGCTGTGGCTGGCCCTGCAAGCGGCCGGGGTGACGGTGTGGGAGACGGTGCCGTCGCTGCTGGAGGCGATGCTGGGGGAGGTCGGCGACAGGCAGGCCGGTGTAGCGAGTCTGCGCTGGGTGCTGGTGACGGGCGAAGCCTGCGCGGTGGGGCTGTGGCGGCG
>DATENM010000092.1 GCA_035275065.1 Blastocatellia bacterium | reverse complement strand
CGACAGATAGTGATTAATTGCTCCCCCCAAGAGACCAGCAAGGAACATCACTGCAACAAACACCCATAGGTAAGAGTCCATTTCATTCCTCCTACTTAGTCTCGGAAGTTATAGCGCGTATTGGCATCTAACGCCCGCGTTCAGCGGGGCCGCGAACGGCAATCAAAGGGCGCATGAGAGATGCGCTGCGCGGCCTCCGCTGCAACGGCTTGTTAGGCGTCAATCAAAGGATTATAGCCAGGCCTTAAATGGCCGTGCGCCCTCCATCGACGGCGAGTTTTGCGCCCTGAATGAAACTGGCACGATCCGTTGCCAGGAAGACAATGGCCTCAGCAATCTCGTCCGCTGTAGCAGGACGGCCCGCTGGCGCCTGGGCAGCCAGTTGCTCGAGTCCCTCCCCCATTGCGTCCGTGCCTTCTGTGCGCGTAGGCCCTGGGCTCACTGCATTGACGCGGACACCGCTCGGGCCATATTCAGCCGCCCACGCTTTGGTCAGCAGGTTGATGGCGGCCTTGCTCGAGCCATAGAGGCTCATGCCAGCCGCCCCATAATCGGCGACCATCGTCGATACATTGATGATCGCCCCCTTGCCTCTCTTCGCCATCAGCGGAGCAAGTTCCGCGACAAGGAAGTACGGCACCTTGACGTTGAGCGAAAACACGCTATCAAACACTTCTTCCGTCGTTTCATGCGTCGGGCCGAACGGGAAGATCCCCGCATTGTTGATCAGAATATCGACATGGCCATTTCCGAGTTCGACCGCTCTTCTCGCCACTTCGCGCGCGCTCGACGCGTCTCGAAGGTCAGACGAAATAAAATCCGCTTTACCTCCAGCCGCCCGGATTTCCGCAACCGTCTTCTCGCCGCGCTCCGCATTGCGGCCTACGACTAAGACATGGGCGCCAAGCTGGGCCAGTTTATTAGCTGCCGCCCGGCCAATACCGCTCGTCCCTCCTGTAATCAGTGCTACCGATGAATTGGTAGTCATTTGGCAATTCCCCCTTTCAGATTATAGTGTAATGGGTTGAAACCTTGCCTGAAACCAATATTAGTTGACCGTTGCTGTCGCCGAAGCAACCCATTCAAGCTGACCCAGATCAACAAAACCTTATTAAAAGTGTTGCTTCATTCGGGTTCCAGACGCCTAACGAACACACATCACCGGGCGCGGCATGGTGCATTGGATGAGTGATGAGAGACTCGCTCGCCGCGCTCCGGTGCATGTCGTTGTTAGGCGCAACTTGTAGGTTTACTTCCTCTCACCTAACGCTTTCTTACTCTTTA
>DATENM010000091.1 GCA_035275065.1 Blastocatellia bacterium | reverse complement strand
CGACAGATAGTGATTAATTGCTCCCCCCAAGAGACCAGCAAGGAACATCACTGCAACAAACACCCATAGGTAAGAGTCCATTTCATTCCTCCTACTTAGTCTCGGAAGTTATAGCGCGTATTGGCATCTAACGCCCGCGTTTACCGGGCCGCCGAACAGCCTCACCAGTATCCATAAGAATTGCGCTTCGGCGGCTCCGGTGCAACGCATTGTTAGGTGCCCTTCTCAGAAACTTCTTTTCGCGGTGACCAGAAACAGGTTATAAAATAGGCAGTCCATCTTCATACGTAACATTACAGATTCGTTGTTTCCGAAAATGGAAGAGAATTCCTTTTGTTCTTTTTCCAAACTCGTAGTGGCAAAAATACGTCAGCTTAAGTTCAGCATCATCTGCTGCTCCTTCGAGACTAAAATGATCTGGCTGACCAAATCGGTATAGAAGATCGGTCGGTGTAATATTCTTAAATTGCCCAGCCTTAATACCTTGTATGGTCTCTTCTCTCTTGGATCTTTTTTCTTTATCTCTTCGATACGTAGGAACAAAATATGCTCCTAAGACTCCTAGAAGGATAAATACAGCTAACCAGTCACCAAATTTCTTCATGAACCAAATAAAGAAAGTTTGAGATCGCAGGTCTTTTATCTCACCCTCTAACAATTGTATTTGAGAGGTCAAAGGCAATCGCGCAATGGCTTCGCTCTCAGAGGGGGGAGTCCCTCCCGATCCTCCAAGTATAATGGCGTGAGCATCCTCATTCGTAATATTTCGACGGTCATCATAGGTGGACACATTTATGATATCGCCTGTTTCCAATAGATAATCTGTTTCTATTGCAGGCAATTCCTTAGTCAAGACTGTTAATCCGATGCGAGCCTCTTTCCTGATCTGGGGCGCTTCCAATCTAAGTGTCTTATTATCTGAACCGAGTTTGCTAACCAAGAAATCTTCTGGGCCTTGCCATTTCTGATATTTTATTATTTCTTTATCGCAATGAATATCGAGCCGCAGCCCTTTTGCAGTGCCTCCCGCAACATGCTTTATTTCGATAGTTGAAGGTAAAGCGTTTAGATTCTCTAACATTTGTTTGGAGAGACCTGTCCTCTCAAGGGTATTAACTGTCAAACTAATTCTCGGAATGTCCGCTCGCTTTGAGTTTTCTTCCCGTTTGGTCACTATCTCGCTTTTAAGAAATTCAATCTCTCTCCACCTATCTTGGTATAGGTTGTATATTGCTTGTAATGCCAATATGACCACAGTAAAAACTGAAATTAAAATTGTAATTTTCTTATGAGTATTCCACTTAGTATGCATTTTTTCTAAAAGAGCAGTTGCCATAACATCTTCCCCAATATTTAGAATCTATCACCTCGCTTTTGGGCTAAATCTGAATGGAGTATACCAGACGTTTCTATATGGCAATATGACTATATGATTACTAGTGTTATTTTGTTGGTCTTACACTTTATCTCAGTTCAAGTGACGTGCTGGCACCTAACGCCCGCGTTCAGCCGGAGCGGGAGCGGCACTCAAAGAAACTATAAGAAAAGCGCTGCCCGCGCTCGGCTGCAACGCATTGTTAGGTGCGGTTATAATAGTCTTTTAATTCTTGGGGTAATAGCGTTTTAACTGACAAAACTAATAGAGGCATTACCATAGTAATTCCAATAACCACCCAATAAACTCCATTTAATAAAGTTGTATCCACTCGGTAAGGTAAGATATCAAGTCCGACCTTCTCACTGATTTGCTCTATTTGCACTTGACTCATGTATGGCCAACGTGGCGGATTTCCTGCCTTAAGATCATACAAAACACGCAGTTGTCTGAATAAATCATACTTCTCAGGACTATCTACTCCCTCTTTATCAAATTTCGCTTTGGCGTTAGCTTTTTGTACTTCAGCAACCAATTCTTGCCAGTTAGCCATTTCCGTAGCTCTATTTTGCTGTTTATCCAGTGCCTCTGCCTCTTTCAGCATCACTGGGAATTTCTCCTGTGTCTGATTTAGGTAAGTTTGTATCCTACTTAGCTTCGCTTCATAAAACTGAATGTGTTTAGCTGCGTGTCGGCGAGCTTGCCTATTTTTAGCATTAGCGAAGCGTCTCTTCGCAGAAGCGAGAACTGCCTGAGTGTTCTTCATCTCCCTTCTCAAGTTGACTTGTTCCTCCTGTATGCGACTCAATTCTTTGTGAGTTCGCTCTGCTCTCTCTTTAAGTAAGTTGGGTTCAGTGCCTAATCTCCAATCAAGTGGATAGTCTTCGGTAAGTTTTGCTGCTATTTTACGGATGTCTTCCTCTTGAATTCTGTGTTCTATCTGTTTCTTGAAGACGAGGAGCTCTATTGGTTGACTAATAATGAAGGAAACTCCAAAAACAATTATGAGGCGAATTGTTAATGAGCCTAGCCTTTGGGACCAACTAGTGGATGTCCTAGCCGTCATAAACGTAATTTCTTGAACTACCATTGCCGAAGCGAAAATCATTCCTCCAAATAGAGCAAGAATTGTGTATCCACTTAGGCCTAATAAATTATGAGAAAAAATCCCATTCCAGAAGAGGGTCCAAGCAGCAGCGTAAAACATAAAGTTTATTGTTAGCAAAAATGCCATATGGCCCATCAAGGTGGCTGCTCGTTCACTTAAGACTAAATCACCATATACATTTAAGCGATAAAATCGCACTAAACGACCAAGTATGCCGTTCAGATGGTTCACTTGATCTTGAAGCCTGACGTTCGGACTATCGCCGAATCTAGGGCTATGGCGATCATTCTTAAACCCATCTAGCTTTTTTCTAGACGCTGATAGTAGGTAATAAGTGTATTCGCCAATAACGAATAGTGATACCAGTAAAGGTATAACTATTTTCACCGTTTGTGGGTCGCATTTCTGACTTATAAGAAAACCGATGGGCGTTAGAACAATAATACCCAAAGCATAAAGCAAAAAAGTCCCGAAGAACGTCTGCCCCTGTAAACCTAATCTGAGTTGCTTAAAAAACAGTCTTTGCGCACTTGATTTCAAATCTCTACCTCCCTGTCGTGTTATAGCTCATTCTGGTTATTCGGCAAATGGATACCATCCTGTAAGATAACAGGTTCTATATTCTCTGTGACTGGTTGCGGGGTTAGATGCACCACACTTGGTTTGGATTCCTTTTGATTATCAATAGTGCCGCGAAATTCTTTATACAGATGATGCCCAAGTCGAATTGCCAGAAAGCCTAAGGTATATCCGCCGAATAGCCAGAATAAAACCACAACCAAAATATGATCAATGTGGTGTAAATCATCGGCATAATCACTTGGTAGCACTCTTTCAAAGAGTTTTAGAAGCCCAGCCGCAATGAGAGCAATAGATGCAGCAACGAATCCATGCTTGAATATAGGCTCCACTTCTCGCCAAACCTCTCGTAAGAAGTTAATAAACATAATTGAATCCTGTCATATTTTACTCACATGGTCTGCTAGATTGAAGCACCTTGTATCTTGATAGAGGACTGACTTGACCCGCTTTTGCTGGCCAGTCAATCTACTCAGGGACGCCTGAGCGGGGCATCGGTGAAGCTGTTAAGCGCCTGAGGCTGCGAGCCTGTGCGTTAGATCAGCTCCCGCTG